>JALSKP010000192.1 GCA_026988815.1 Myxococcales bacterium
AACAAGGTGTTGGGGCTCTACACCTCCAACGCAAAAGCCAACAAGATCGTAGGCGTCGTTACTATAAAAACCTGGCATCTCAGCGCTTTCTCCACCAACCAAGGCGCAACCGCAGGACGCACAAGCGCTTGCGATTCCATTGATAATTTCTTTGGCTTTGTTGATGTCCATTTTATTTGTGGCCACATAGTCGAGAAAGAAAAGAGGCCGTGCGCCAAAGGTCGCAATATCGTTGACGACCATCGCGACGAGGTCTTGTCCCACGTGTTCGTATCGGTTGAGACGGGCAACGAGATCAAGCTTGGTGCCCACGCCGTCGGTTGCTGAAACAAGGAGCGAGCGATGGCTAAACCCCGCTTGGGCCATCGAAAAAAGCGCCCCGAAAGAACCGATGTCCGAAACCACCCCCGGTGTTTTTGTGGCCTCTAACGCCGGTCGATAAGAATCGACCAAGGTTGCGGCCGTCTCAAGGTCTACCCCCGAATCGAGGTAAGAAATGCTGTTTTTTTTAGCCATCGTCTCTTTGCCAACGGGGTTGGAGTGGATACTATACGCCGACAAATTCGGTTTGAAAACGCGCAGGTTTACGCCCATGTTCCTACACCGTCTTTAGAATAAATAAAACAACCCTTAGGTTCTTTGGTGTCCTTGAGCTTTTTGAGAGTTGGGACTAGAAGTCGAAAAAACGAAGAGTTCATGAACGAAATTAAAAAAGACAAGAGAAAGGATAAAAGAAAAGGTGGCGTTTGGTGGCCCAATCACACGGCCAAACGTGTTCGTGGTGTAAAAATCGATGTGATTATTCCCGCGTTAAACGAAGAGAAAAGTCTACCTCTGGTTCTTGACGAAATTCCATCCGATTGGGTGAGAAGGGTTGTCGTCGTTGACAACGGAAGCACTGATCGTACCGCCTTCTTAGCCGAGGAGGCGGGCGCGATTGTCATCCGCGAAGACGAGAGAGGGTACGGCGCGGCTTGTCTCGCCGGTCTGGCTTTTATCCGACAGGATCCTCCTGATATTGTGGTTTTTTTGGATGGGGATCATAGTGATTATCCAAGTGAACTTCCTCGCGTCGTCGAGCCAATAATAGAAGATGGTGTTGAGATGGTTATCGGCTCTCGTACGATTGGAAAAAGACAGAAAGGCGCGCTTCTTCCACAAGCAATTTTTGGAAATAAACTCGCATGTTCTTTGGTCGAAATATTGTATGGCTACCAGTTTTCCGATTTGGGTCCCTTTCGCGCCGTGAAATGGGAGGCATTGGAGAAGATGGCGATGGCGGACAGGGACTACGGTTGGACGGTTGAAATGCAGGTGAAGGCGGCAAGGATGGGAATTTCATCGACCGAGGTTCCTGTCAGTTACAGAAAGAGGATTGGACGATCAAAAATTACGGGAACGTTAAAAGGCACCGTTAAGGCGGGTTATAAAATACTATATACCATTTTTGCACAGTATGGAGAAAATTGATGGCAACCCTCATTGTGATGTTGGCCAAAGCGCCAGTCGCTGGAAAAGTGAAAACACGCCTCGGAAAATCGATCGGTATGGAGTGGTCTGCACGTTTGCATAAAGCCTTCATTGGTGATTTGAGTGATACGATCGCCTCGGTCGGCTTTGACGTGTTGCTGTCTTACGCGGGCGATCCAAACCATGTAGGATTTGAAGCGCCACGCACCCGCGGCTTTACGTTTAAAGCGCAACCGTCCGGAGATTTGGGAGAACGTTTGAACGCGATTTGCAAAAAGGCGATGAACGATTTCGATCGAATCATTATTATTGGAAGCGACTCTCCTACCTTAGAGAAATCACATTTTCTGGACGCCGACGCGGCTTTAGAGAATTGTGATGTTGTTATTGGTCCTTCTTTTGATGGTGGATATTACCTCATTGGGGTGAACAAAGCCGCGTTTGAATCGCAAGGAGGGCGACTGTCGATTTTTTCCGATATAAGATGGAGTTCTGAAGAAGTTCTGGATCAAACCCTTCAAAGCTGTCACCGATCACATCAACGTTGCGAACTTCTCGGCTTTTGGTACGATGTCGACACAGTAATTGATTTAAATTTTTTAAGAACGCATCTCCGCCAGATAAATAGCGTCGGCGGCGAATCGGGACAGAGAACCCGAGCGCTACTCGAAGAATTTGATCGTACTGCCAAATAACTCGGAGCTTTCTTTGGCGACAAAAAAATCAAGCGATAAAGGTGTTCAACAATGTCCCGTGGGGACCGTTCTTTTTCATGAAGGCGACGTTGGGGATAAAATGTATGTAATCAAAGCGGGAAGGGTGTTGATTACAAAAAAAGTTTTTGGAACTTCAATTACGTTGGAGGAACTCAAAGCGGGAGATTTTTGTGGAGAGATTTCCTTACTCAACGATGACAAGCGTCCCTCAACTGCTGTCGTGACTCGGGAAGCATCCGTCATTCCGATTAGCGCACAGCAATTTGAAAATATGGTGAAATCCAATTCCGATATTGCAACACGGATGTTGAAGAGGTTGTCCGAGCGCCTTACGCAGTCTCATTTTCGAATGACAAATTTCGCGCTTCGAAAGACAAAAGCACGATTGATGCACCAACTGCGCGCCCAAGCAGCCGATGTTGACGCGAGCTTAACCAAGCCCACACCGATTCCTGATGACCTCGCTTCGGTCCTTGATATTACCGTCGGTGAGATGAAGGGATTGCTAGGAGAGTTGGTAAGAGACGGCGCGATTGAAATCGATGCACGGGGATCATTTACGATCAACGATCTGGTCAACTTCGATCAAAATCTCTCCTACCTTGAGTTGAAAGACCGTTTCGAGTATCGCGACTAATTCTTTCTGAGGACCTTGGACTCCTGTTCTAAGTAGACTTTAGATAACCCACTATGCGCGACGATCCTACAGACGACTGGGAAATATTTACCACTCGCCTTTTTGATCAAAGTAAATTTGCGATAAAATTGGGTCTGGAAAATATAAAAAAAGCGCTTGAATGCGAAGGGCACCCTCAAGAAGAATGGGAAAATATTATTGTTGGCGGGACCAATGGAAAGGGTCAGAGCGCATCGATGCTTTCAAATGTATTGGAGGACCACGGGAAAAAAGTGGGTTTGTTTACCAGCCCCCACCTTATCGAGTTTCGGGAGCGTTTTCGAATTAATGGGAAGGTGGTCTCGCGCGAAGAAGTATTGCAGGTTGGGAAATATGTTCTTCAGCGTTACGCCAAAGGAAAAGTCTGTCTGAGCTTTTTTGAAATGTGCGTTCTAATTGGACTTCTGATTTTCAAAGCCCATAAAATCGATGTGGCAATATTGGAAGTTGGGCTGGGCGGACGTTTGGATGCGGTAAACGCAGTGGAACCGGACCTGACAGTTATCACCAACATTGGTTTAGATCATGAAGCCTATCTGGGCACACGTATCGAGGAAATCGCCGCGGAAAAATTAGCGCTTATTCGACCTCATACCCCGACTATTTTTGCGCCACAAACCTATCCTGATTTGCTGCCGCAAAGTTGCAATACTTACTATTATGCGGAAAAGGGGAACTCCTTTCGTGCGTCGAACGCCAATACGGCATACCTCGCGGCAATCCAATTTCTGAAAAAAGATTTCGACGCAGTCATTGCTAATAAGGCGTTGAAGGAGAGCCATTGGCCAGGGCGTTTAGAGTTGATTGAGGTGAAGACGGGGACAGTTTGCTTTCCACTCTGGTT
>JALSKP010000193.1 GCA_026988815.1 Myxococcales bacterium
TTAAAAGCGAAAAGGAGAGGGTAGTGTTTGTTATATATAAACCCGGAAGTAGTTTAAATCTGGATAAAAAATTTTTGATAGAAAACCAGATAATATTTAGTTCCTTCGAAAAAGGGCACTATCCTCTCATTAAAATCGAGACGATGAATGCTAACCTTCTCGATCGTTTCAAAGCGCAATCCGACGTTCTGGAACTCTTTGAGGGCCCCAACTATATTTTGGCGTCGAAAAAGATTAGTGCTGCATTTAACGCCTTCTCGATCGGAAATACGCAAATCTCGGAGGATAAAATCGTTGTTATTGCCGGGCCTTGCAGCGTGACCGATGATGGAACTTTGATGAGAATCGCGTCACGTGTTCGGTCCGCTGGCGCCTCTATTATTCGCGGCGGTATTTTTAAGCCGCGTACCTCGCCTTATGTTTTCCAGGGAATTGGGGAAGCAGGTTTGGGGCTGGTCGATGAAGTGGAAAAGAGTGGACTCCCTTTTGTGTCGGAAGTTATGAGTGAGGAGCAAATTGAAATACTGAGCCCTCACGTTTCTGCACTCCAAGTTGGTGCGCGAAATATGCAGAATTTTAACTTGTTAAAAGCGTTGGGCAGGCAAGACCTTCCCGTCGTTCTTAAGCAAGGTTTTGGATGTACGCTAATCGAATTTCTAAACGCGGCAGAATATATTCTCAGCGGCGGAAACGATAAGGTCGCGCTCGTTATTCGAGGTATACGGAGTTTCGAAAATGTAACTCGCTTTACTTTAGACCTGGGAGCTATCGCGTTTTTAAAACAGGAAAGCCGTCTCCCTATTATCGTCGATCCTTCGCACGCGACCGGACGCGCCGACCTCATTGCGAGCACCGCAAAAGGCGCCATCGCGGCAGGTGCCGACGGGTTGATGCTCGAGGTTCATAGCGATCCTGCGACCTCAATTTCCGACGCAGATCAAGCCCTAAGTCTCGAAGATTTTGATACCCTAATGCAGCAGCTCGATAAGATTGCTGGTGCATTAGGAAAAACCATTGTTCAATCCCCTGTCGTTCGTTTGGAGGAATCATCATGAGTAAAGAAATTTCTACACTGGCCGGTCCGAGTCGTGACGAGGCCCCGCAAATGTTCAATAGAATTGCCGGTCGTTACGATTTTCTAAATCGATTTTTGTCCGGCGGCCAAGATATTCTTTGGCGTAAACGTGTACGCCGTCACCTTCCCAAGAAAAACAATCTTAAGGTTCTCGATTTGGCGACAGGCACAGGTGATCTTCTTTTGGAGCTGATAAAAGATCCACGCGTGGATTCTGTTTTCGGTATCGATCCTTCCAAAGAAATGCTCGAAATTGGTAAAGCTAAAGTCGCCAACCACGCAAAGAAAGATTGTCTTTATTTGGAATTGGGAGATGCTGGAAACTTGGAAGCCCATCACGGCGAGGATTTTGATATTTCCACGGTTGCCTTCGGCATTCGAAACTTTCCAAATCCTAAAAAAGGGTTGGAGGAAATGGCAGCGTGCATGAAGCCGGGCGGTAAAATAATTATACTGGAATTTTCTGAACCAGAGGGAAAGCTATTTGGTCCCGTTTATCGTTTGTATAGAGGTTCGATTCTTCCATTTATCGGCGGACTGATTTCGGGTGATAAGGCCGCTTATACCTATTTGGACGAAACGATATCTACTTTTCCTTGCGGCGAAAATTTCCTCAACTTGATGCGAAGTGCGGGATTAGAAAATGCAAAACACGATGCTTTCGTACTAGGCGCGGTGAGTATTTATACCGCGGAAAAGGCGGCGTAAATGGATGCGGATCTTTCGACCTGGTTAGAATCGGATCCGCGTTGGCCTAAGTTTTTCTACGCAGATCGGGACGCAAAAAAATGGTACGCAGGCGTGGGATCGAAGGCCTCGCTAAAAATCCCCTATGGTTCACCACTTTCAGAAAGTGAGGAAAAACTACGCGCCTTCTCCGACACCCATACCTTTCTCTTTTGTGGACTTTGTTTTGATGGCAACGCCAACCAAGGAGAGGAGTGGGAGGCATTTGGGGCCGCACAATTTGTAGCGCCCCTGGAGTTGCGTCGGGGAACGATGAAACCTCAGGACGCGATTCCTGAGGGAATTTCGATGAGGAGCGAGACCGAACTTCCGAAGATGGAGGCGCAATGGTGCGATCTTTTTGCGCGGGCAAAAAAAGCTTTCGATGAAAATCTTTTTGAAAAAGTCGTCTTAGCCCAACGAAAGCGTATTCAATCACCGACATCGATTTGGTCGAAATTAATGGACGTAAAAAGTCCCTTTTGTTTTGGGTTTAGTCCCACGCCTGGAACGATATTTTTTGGCGCGTCGCCGGAATTGCTCTTTCGAAAAGACGGCGATCGTATCGAATCTGATGCGCTTGCTGGAACGCGAACGAGAGTCCAGGACGCAGAAAAAGAGTTATTGGAAAGTGAAAAAGACAGAAGGGAGCATCAATTCGTTATCGATTTTTTGTTTGATAAGTTTACTAAAATTTGTGTGGAGGTTCACGTTGGGAAGACACGCGTCAAAACCCTCAAGCATCTTTTACATCTTCACACTATCGTATCGGGGACGCTTAGCGCTCCTTCGAGGGTCTTTGCTCATCTTCATCCAACCCCTGCACTTTGTGGCTTTCCTCACGACGCGACTTTACGTTTTTTGAGAGCAGAGGAAGGATTTGATCGAGGCTGGTATGGCGGCGCCATAGGCGTTGTTGACGAGAGCTTTGAAAGTTTTTCGGTAGGCATTCGTTCCATCTTAAAAACTCCCGACGCGTCTTTTGTTTACTTCGGGGCAGGTATTGTGCCCGCCTCAGATTGTGAGGAAGAATGGGCGGAGATCCATTCAAAGCGTGCCGCCATTATTGCCAATCTAAGGATCCCGTGATCTCTCAAGCGCAAAGAATGGCGATTCTCATCGAGGAACTTTCTCGTTTAGGTATTCGAAAATATTGTACCGCCCCTGGCTCAAGAAATACGCCTTTTATATTGGCCGGAATCGCCCATCCTGAACTCTCATTTTCCGTTTTCCACGACGAGAGGTCGATGGCTTTTTTTGCCCTCGGTCTCGCTCGTCGTCGTGTTCATGGTGTTCCCTTGGTGGTGACAACATCGGGTACTGCAGTGGCAAATTTACTTCCGGCGGTGATCGAGGCGAAGGCCGATGGTGTGCCGATGATTGTTTTGAGCGCAGATCGACCGAGCGTCGAATGTGGTAAAGGCGCAAACCAAACAATTGACCAGACCGACATCTTTGGTGTTTATGCGAGGACTTATACGATCGACGACACGCTTGATGCTGAAGAACTTCTCGACCTTATTTCTACGATCGCGATATCCTTGGAGCGCGAGCTAGGTCCCATACATATCAATCTTCCTTTGAAGAAACCGCTGCTCGAAGTGGCTCGTCTTGGCGACCTAGATTGTGGTGCGCAGATTTTGGAGTGGCGGCAGAGCACCAAATCTTGGAAGCCAAAGGTCGAGAATAATAAGTTAGGTGCTCCCGCTTTGGCCGATGACTTTGATACGATCCTTGTCGGCGCAAATCTTCCCCGAACACGCACAGCGATTCAAGCATTTCTAAAAGATTTTTCCGGCGATACATTTTTCGACATTCAAAGTGGAAGTTGGCATTGCGGAACCCGCCCGCTTTCGGCGGAGGTTTTTGGCGATAGCCATAGCGAAAGAAATGCACAAAAAAGGCTGCTTATTATTGGGCACCGCTTTACCGAACATCGCATTTGGGACTGGGTATCCTCCTTTCAATATGTAGAACAATGGAAGGGATTAAAGGGTGTTTTTAACCCTAACGATTCTATTTCTGAGAGCATCGACATAGGCTGGCCGGTCAAAGAAGGGTTAGTCAAGATCGGTACGAATTTTGAGAATACATGCAGCATAGATTCGCCGCTGTCTTATGCGAAAATTGTGTCTTTGGTCGGGAAGAAAGTTGTCGATTATGAATCGATCTATCTGGCCAATAGTTTATGTGTGCGTGCCTTTGATCGCTTTCGTCCCTTAGGTGCCTTTTCAGTAGGGGCGCCCTTATATTTCAACCGTGGTGCGAGCGGAATTGACGGAACTTTGGCCACAGGCTTGGGGACTGCGATGGGTGGAAAGTCGTCTTTGATTGTCTGCGGCGACCATGCCTTTTTGTACGACCTTTCAATTTTGGCCGATGTGGGCAAACTTGCAATTCAAGCGACCGTGATTGTTGTGGATAACGCCGGTGGGCGTATTTTTGAACATCTTCCGATCGCTGAAAATGATGCGCTTGATGATTATTTTGTCGCCTCATCTGGAGTCGATTTGATGAAAGTGATTTCGGCGTTTGGCCTTCCCGTTTTCGAAACAGATTCTTCGCAGGTCTTGGAAGAATACCTCAACGAAGACTTTTCGGGATTGCGTTTTATCGTTGCCAAGGTCGATCCTGCGTTTGATTTTAAGGCGTTCAATAGACCCAGACCTGAAAGGGATTCTACCGAGGAAGGCGTGTCATGAGTACAGTATCTGCGAAATCAAAAGCGCCCTGGTTTAGTGCGGCGCGTGTAAAAACCCTCCCTGCTGCCATCGCGCCTGTTCTAGTTGGGACGATGATTGCCTATCCAAATATTATTTGGTGGGTTTTCGCGTCGACAATTCTTGCGACCTTAATGATTCAAATCGGTACGAATTTCGCGAACGATTATTTCGATTTCAAAAATGGAGTAGACAACGAGGATCGGCTCGGCCCTGCGCGGGCAACAGCTGAGGGTTGGATTACTCCGGCGATGATGAAGAAGGGATTTATCATCGCCTTTGGGTGTTCTTTCCTCTTCGGACTTGCCTTGGTCTACAGAGGCGGTTTGCCAATATTGTTGATAGGTTTACTATCTATCGCCTTCGGGATCCTCTACACAGGAGGCCCCAAACCTCTTGGTTATTTGGGGTTCGGCGACATTTTGGTGTTTATCTTTTTTGGTCCAGTCGCGGTCGCGGGAAGCGTCTATGTACACACCTTGACCTGGTCTTGGACGGCATTGTTTTTTGGCTGCGGGATTGGTGCGATAACGAATGCCATTCTCATTGTGAACAATAAACGTGATATTGATAATGACCGCGTGTCAGGGAAAATGACAATGGTCGCGCGCTTTGGGTTAGGCTTCGCCAATATAGAATACATTTTGATGTGGGGGATTGCGGTGATTTCACCGATTTTAGCCGGATATTATTCTGGGAATAAGGTCCTAATGATAGCTGCAGCGGGAACCCTTATCGGTCTCCCTTTGATAGCTAAATTTACTAAAACGGAAGGCGAAAAGCTGAATCCAATGTTAGGGCAAACGGCCGCCGGTCTGCTTTTCTATGCCTTGGTCTGTAGTATCGTTATCTTTCTATCAACAAAGATGTCATTGTGAACGGCGTCGTGTTTACCGAGTATGGTGTTCTACCCTATGCACTTCTGCCTCGCTCGCCGCTGATTGTGGGGACGACCCGTCTTGAAAAACGACTGGGCGCGATTGTAAGTGTAAAAGTAAAAACGGATACGAACTCCTTTGTCGTTCACTCAGATCTAGCGCCCCTTCAAGGCTTTAGTGAAGATGGGTTACAGGAAGGTTTGGATGCGCTCGGTAGAGCCTTGCCACGCTGGCTCGACCACGAATTGCCCCTCATCGATCTTCGCAAAGGCTTGTCCGAATTATGGGAGGCCTTCGTTGATGTAGAGCCCGATCTGAACGCGCTGTCCTGGTGTATGTTCGCCTTGTGTGTGCAAACCCATTCCAGGGTGCGTGGCTTACGCCCAGCGGAAATTCTTGGCGGGAAAACCCAAAACGCATCAGTGGAAGAAGTTGGGTTAGAGCGTTTGGCCGACGCGTATCCCGGGGATGCTGTTGCACCAAAATTGAAATTTCACAGCGAAGCTGACTTATCTCGTATTCTGGAAATTGCCGGAAATCGGTCGATTCGACTCGACTCAAATGGTATTTTTAGTGCCGCCGATGTGGTGAGAATTGCCAAGACTTTGCCTTTGGAAAAAATCGTCTATTGGGAAGAACCCACTCGGGATTCGGATGCGATTACCGCGTTACGCGCGCTCGGGATTCGGGTCGCAAAAGATGAGTCCTTGCTTTCGGCCGATTGGGAAGAACAGATTTGTGATGCCTACGTGGTCAAACCAACAGTGCTTGGTTGGAAAAAGACGGACGCTGTTTTGCGAAAAGCAAAAGCCAATAATATGGAGTTGGCGATAAGTACCGCATATGAATCGAGTATCGGGCGCGCATTTCTCCGCGAACTCGCGCTTTCCTTAGGGCCAAATACGACCCTTGGTTTGGGTCCCAAAGATCTATTCTCAAATGACATCAATATCGATGAGATCGCTGATGCGATTTGACACGAATCTGCTAGCGGAGACCGCCTATAGCTATCGCCGGCAGGAGGTAAGTTTCGGTGAGCTTTTTGAAAAGGCGGCAGGTTTAAAAGAGGGCATCGCCTATACATATGACACTGAGATTGTCGCCATTCAATCACAAACCTGTCCGCAACTTTTGCCTTTTATCGTCGCTGTTTGGATGGCGGGCAAGATTCCAGCCCTGCTTCATCCACGCTTTCCAGCCGCCGCCCGAATGAAGAATTTGGAGCAATTGAATGTGGGAAGCTTCATCTGTGGAAAGGAGCTTCGAACTCGCGTGGACCTTGTCGAGGGACACTACGGCCAAAAAGTAGGCGAGGTCGCCAACCTAGAATTTTCAGATAGTAAACTGGCCTCCATTGTGTTTACAAGCGGGTCATCGGGACAACCCAAAGCGGTCGCCCATACCTTTGCGAACCATTACTGGTCGGCATTGGGGGCGCACAAGAATACGCCATTTGAGCGTGGAATGTCATGGGCGGCATCTCTTCCTATGTGTCATGTGGGAGGGCTATCTCTTTTTTTCCGCTCATTAATTCGCGGTGGCGCGATTGCGTTTTTGGATGATGCATTGCCTTTTGCAGATGCGCTTAGTGCGGCGAAGGCCACACACTTATCCCTCGTACCGGCCCAACTCGAACTCTTGTTGGACTCCCATGTCGATCTTTTACGCGGACTGGACTGTCTGCTTATAGGCGGGGCACCGATGGGCGATGTGCTGTTCCAAAAATGCGTAGACCTTGAGATTCCCGTCCGCCTTACTTATGGCATGACCGAGAGTGCTTCCCAGGTCGCGACGGCAAATGTACTTGAAAAAAACTGTGGAAAGGTGTTGGACTTTAGAGGTTTGAAAATCAACGCTTCCGAAATTTTGATTGGCGGTCAAACGCTCTTCGCAGGGTATTATGAGAAGGGCCTTTTCGTAAAAAGAATAGGAGACTGGTTTACTACCGGAGATCTTGGTCATTTTGATAAAGACGGGAATCTTCTCGTCGAAGGACGAAAGGATAATATGTTTATTTCTGGTGGGGAGAATATTCAACCAGAAGAGATTGAAGATATTCTTTTAACGCTGGGTCTATTTTCTCAGTGCTTTGTTGTTCCCGTGAAGGACGAAAAATTCGGTTCTCGTCCTTTTGTATTCGTGGACAAGACTCTTAGTTTGGATCGTTTACACCTCTTGCTAGAGGACAAACTCCCCAAATTTATGTGGCCGGTGGGTATTGCAAAATTGCCGCCGAAAAGCGGGCTCAAATATTCTCGAAAAGATCTTCAAGATCTCGCCGTACCTCAAAAAAAGGAAGTTTAATTCCACACATTATCTTGAAATAGATGAACTCATTTTCTCCAAAAAGGTGCGCAGAGCACACCCTACGATCCGCGCGTCAAAGGCGATTTTTGTTTTCCGAAGTCGGGGCACCATCTTGAAATCAATGATGTCATTTCTCCGAAATGGACGATGTGGCCTTGGTATTCACCTCCCTCGATCTCCCTTTCGCGTTTAAACGTTTTTGCGGCGCAGAGGGCATCGAGAATGCTATTACGGCGTCTGACTATCGCTATCGCACGATCGAAAAAGAATATGGCGTGAAAATGTTGGAAGGTCCCTTAGCTGGACTCTATGCACGCGCCGTCCTTATCTTGGATGAAAACCATGTTGTCCTTTATGCGGAATGAGTAAGTGAGGATACCAATGAGCCCGACCACAATGCCGCAATAAAAGCGCTCGCGTAATCACGAGGAGGCATAGTGAATTCAGTGCGGCATCGTCGTCGGATCGTGACTACTGCCCGTCTTGCTCTCCCAATCCGTGGCCGTCATTACGTCCTGGCGATAGGTCGAATGACATGTCGTGCATGCATTGAGCGTGTGAGCGGTCGCCTTCAACACCGCTTTCCCGTCTTTGCTTTTCGCGGCGACGCCGATCTGGTCCGCTCGGGAGTGAAAATCTAACGCAAGCTCTGTAAATCCTGGCGCCCCCGACCCCATATGCTTGCACATCTGCGCCATCTGCGGCGAGCTTTCAATCGACGCGGAGGCCTTGGCAATGGCCTCCCAATTTTCGTCAGCGAGCGCACTTGTGATCCCTTGAATGGCAACCAGATGCCCCATCATGTTTTGCTTTTGATGCCATGCCATCATGGGCTGTAAGGGTACCGGCGTGCGTTGATCGAGCACATGCAAAGCATCCCGCGCTTCACATTTTTCGACCACCACTTTTTCCGTTTTCGTCTTCTCAACCGCGCTCGGTTTTTTCACCTCCTCCTTTGCGCAAGAAAAAAGAAACGCCACACCTAAAACCCAAAACCCGCTTTTATTCATCTTCATTCTTCTCTCCTATCATCACGTTTTCTAAACATTCTAATGCTGAAATAACCTCTTGCGTGGACTCGCCTAGCTCACCCACCATCTCCTCAAAATAATTTACACTGGACTGGTCGACTCTTTTCGCGAGGCTCTTTCCTTTTCGAGTCAAACGAATGTTCTTCACCCGTTGATCGTGTTTGGACACACGCCGACTAAGGTCGCCCTCCTTCTCCATTCGAGAACAGAGGCGCGACACATTCGTTCGATCAATGGATAGCTTTTCGGCGAGCGCCGAGACTGTCATCTCACCGTGCTCAAGCAACTCCAACAAGGCGTAGGCATGAACTTGCGTAAGCGGCGTTCCGCACGGACGTTCCGCTTTTTTCAAGGTCCCGTTCGCGACGATCAGTCGTCGTAAGGCATCCCTTAATTGTCTCGACTTTTCTTTTTCTTTCATCGCAGCTCTCAATTACGTGCGATCGCACACATGACACAAGATGCGAACGCACGCAATTATTCGTCGTTACTAAAACTCGACATCGTAGCAGGCATCAGAGAACGAAGACCTGCTGCGCGGCTTCTGGCCAAGGGGACAATTTTTGCATTACTCAAAGTGAGTTGAAAGGTCCCTGCTCCCCAAGGCGCGATCTTTCGAATCGCATCAATACGAACAATGAAACCGCGATGACAACGGTAGAAGGCATCCCCATCCAAGTTGCTTTCCAAAAACTTTAAACTAAAATCAGTTACGAAATTTTCGCTTTCTGTGTATGCCAAAACAATTCCTTCTGCGGATTCGAAAGCCAAAATATCGCTAAGGGGAACGACATGGTAAACGCCTCTCCTTTCCACAGAAATTCTTGTAAGCTTTTTCGCGACCTTTTCAGACACGGCCCTATCAATGGTTACTTTTTCAAGCGCCCGTCGCAAACGTTCCAGCCGTAGCGGCTTCAATAAATAGTCGGTTGCCTCGATTTCAAAGGCGTCAACGGCGCGTTCCTGATAGGCGGTCACAAAAATAATCGCAGGTGATCGCCCTTCCCGTCCATGAATCATCTCTCCTAAACGCATCCCACTAATGCCCGGCATTTCGATATCCAAAAACACGACATCGACAAGGTTATCCTTGAGAAAATCCAAGGCGCTTTCTGCGGAAGCGACCGAGGCAACCACTTCCACATCGCACTGAGAAAGCAGCCAACTTAACTCTTCCCGGGCGGGTAATTCATCATCAACAACCAATGCTTTCATACGACTTTCTCCAATCTTTTTCGGGCTTCGTCTAATAATTTCGTTTGGGCTTTGGGAAATATTTCAATTCTTGCCACGGTACCCGGTGACTCTTTTTTTATACTAAAGGTCGCTCGACCGGAAAAGAATCGAACCAAACGTTCTTGAACATTCTGTAGACCGACGCCATTTGATCGCGCATCTTTTGAGATACCAGGACCATTGTCAATCACGAGAATTTCAAAATGTTCTTCGGCGATTTTCTTAGCAACAACACGCACCTCCACTTTACCATCGACCGTTCCATGGCGAATCGAATTCTCAACCAAAGGCTGTAGTAAAAGCGGCGGCACCCTCAAGGAAAACAAACTGATATCGTTTTCTAGATCTACGTTAAACGCCAAGCCATCACCAAAGCGCGCTCTCTCTAAATCGACGTATTTAGTAATCTGGTTTAGCTCTTCCTCGAGTGTAATTTTATCACTTTCCATCGAGAGGGTGTAGCGAAGGAACTCCGATAAATCGAGCGTGAGTGTGCGAGCACGGTCTGGCTGGGTTCGAATCAAATAGGAAAGCGTATTCAAAATATTGAAAAGAAAATGGGGTTTAACTTGGTATTGAAGGGCTTCCAATTTTGCACTCCTCGCCTCGGCCTCAGAACTTTTTGCCGACGCCCTTGCACGTTCCAACTCGCTCACAAAATTCAAGATGCCCATGAAGGATATTACGCCGACCACATTCGCCAATATTTTAGCCGAATGTAAGAATAGATTCGACGCCTGCTCGGTCGCCAAATCAAAACTAACAATGGCCATCACACCGCCGATAAGAATATGATAGGCGACCTGAATAACCAACGCTCCTATCGCGGTCGACAGTAAATGGGTTCCAAATCGTCGACTCCATAGACCGCTAAAGATTCCTACAAAAACACTGGCGGCGATCGCGTAAAGGGCCAACGCAGATCCCGATGCCAAGGCATAAGTAATACCTGCAAATAAACCAACGATCGCGCCAACCACCCAACCCCCTAGAATGCCACTTACAATTATGCCAACCATTCTAACGTTGAAGCGAAAGCCCGATACATCTAAACCGAGAAAGCTTCCCCAAATGGCCAGCCCGCCAAGCACAGCGATGAGAAACAAACGTCGTCGAATGGATGCCTTTTCACCGGACTCGCCTAACCAGACCCCAGCGGGTCGGATCATCACCAACAAAAGAACGGCGGTAATAAGAACCGATATCTTTTCCAGTAATTTTATTGCCAGGCCGAGAGCTTCCATACTATTTTGTTCCGATCCTATGTTTCTTAAAGTAAACTTGCTTATTATTTTCTAAACCGAAGGGAAAGGAATTATAGAAATAAAGCTGCAATCATCATCCCTAGTCCGGCCAGCGCGCCCATCCATATCAAACTTCTCAATCCGATAATGGCGCTGATATAGGCAGGGACGTACATCACCCGAAATACAAGAAAAACAAGGGCGCCATTTTGCGCTAGGTCCGATGGCGCCCCTTTTATTTGAAGCAAAAGCGCCACTGGTAAAAAGACAAATAAAGCCTCTTTCATATTATTCAACGCCCGAGCCGCGCGTCCGCCTTTTATGCTCAGCGCGGGTGGGTTATCGCGCCCACCGAGCGAACTAGCAACGCCGTCCTTCATTTCCAGATCGCTAAAAAAATAACGCATCGAACTGGGCAGGTAGCTTTGTATTACAAATAACGCAAGAACGGCGAGAATCCAAAGGGTCATATTGAGTCCGAGCAAGGTGGTGTGTGTTTATAGCGTGCTGTCCATCTTTGTACGAGACCATTTTTCGGCAACCCTCGTCACGTAAAATCGTGTTTGAAGCGTGGTCTTTGCACCTTTTTGGAGAAAATGACCTCATCGGTTTCAAGATGTGATGGTGCGAATCGGGGGACCGAGATAGTTGTCGATTTGGGTGGGAGAACGCACTTATTCAAATAAATACCTTGAAAAGATACGCCTCGCTCGATCGCTATCTTCAGGTGATTGATAGGATGAGATCGATGGCGCTCAAAAGAATCGTCGAAAACGATAGGCATGAAGAAGAGTAATCGCATTCCTCAAAAATAATTAATGTTTTGGAACGCAGAATGGAAGATCCTTAGCCGTGGATGAAGTCTTGAGGTCTCCAGGGAAAGGCCTGTTACCTCACCTAAACGGCGAAGTTATGACTATTTTTCGGATCTGGTCGACCCAAGGTGCGCAATATTTTTCAGGGACACGCATCATCTGGTCCAGATCGTCCGTAGGTGACATCGAAAGATTCTTCACAACACGGGTTCTGGCTAGAGAACGCGCGTTTGACAGAAACACTTCCTTTTGAACGCATCGTTCCTTTCTCGAAATTGAGGGTTGTTATTCCGTCCAGTTTTGAACGGCCATCTTGATCTCTTGCACTAAATTTAAAGGTCGTGAGGTCCTCGCCTGGCATCGGTGTGAGTTCGGTACAAATTAAGGAATTATAAATTAATAAGGAGCCGTTACACTGGTTGTCCCCTGCGCACAGAACGAATGCGAGTCGTTCGTAAAGTCGACCGGTCTTGGAAACGGTATAAACGAGCCTATTTTGAGGATCTCCAAATATATCAGAAATGGCGTATCGTCCGGGCTCTAAGTTTACGGGTTCCAGCAATACATCGCATCCTTTATAGTCATTTTTTTCTCCTTGGCGAAGCAAGAGCGCCAATTCTATATCGCTTTCGACCGCGTCGATGGTATCGTAAATGACGGCCCGGTTTCGACCAGGGCGCTCGTCGCGACAACCACGATAGCGCGTCGAGGCACCTATTTCATAGGTGTGGTTTCGCTTAAGCGCCTCGGGGAGAAAAAATTCACCCTTACCGACATCATAATCGACGGTCTTAAATAGAATCCGCTCGCCGGATTCAACATCGCGAACGGATACAAAGATGGACATCGTCGTGCCATTATTTGATTCCGTTCTGATTGCCAATTTAAGATCAAAGTGGGTGCGTTGGTCGACGTCCTCTTTGGCGATGCTAGAGCTATCCATGGAGGAATCTTCTTCACCGGCGTCTGAGAGGGTGACGTTCAAAATTACCTCGTCTGTTTCGGCCTCGGTTTCAGAACTGCATGCGGTGGTTGAACAAAGGAGAAGAAAGAATAGATATTTCATTTGAATCCTGTTTGAATTTTTATCTCGGATTCTTGACGGTTTTCGGCAAAATCTATTCAAAAGGGATTCCGAGAAAATGGTCCTCAGCAAAGCAGAGTATTTTCGACCCCATTTCTGTATGTGAATGGAGTGCATTTCATCCTCAAAAAGAAATTGATCTGGAGTGGGTTTTGTCCTGTTTCGTTAAGAGTGTTATGAAGGAGACGGGGATAAGGAAGAAATGATGCTGGCACAGTATCTGCTTTGATAAACTACAAAACGAGATTGTAATGAATAAAACAACACCTTTAGAGCTACGGAAAGTATTGGCAGATCCGCGTTGGATTTTTGCGCTTCTCGTTCTTGTGGTGAATGATCACTTTTTAAAAGCCGCTTTCGCGAATACCTTAAGTGGTAAACTTAGCGATTTCGCGGGGCTTTTTTTGGCGCCTCTGTTGCTGGCCGCAATAGTAAATGTGAAAACTAAAAAAGGTTTTTGGCTGTCCGGTCTA
This sequence comes from Myxococcales bacterium, assembly GCA_026988815.1. Classification (GTDB taxonomy): domain Bacteria; phylum Myxococcota_A; class Bradymonadia; order Bradymonadales; family Bradymonadaceae; genus CALJNB01. Next base: position 13,590 of record JALSKP010000193.1, read on the forward strand.
TCGGTTGCCTTGGTCTTTTCGGCAATTAATTTAAGTCCTCCAATGGCCGCTATTTGGGATAGTTGTCTTTCCTTGATTAGCCCGCATTCGACCACCGTCGATCCCACCGATTTGATCGCCCTTGTGATGATTCCATTGGGTATTGTTCTCTTTACGAATGTGGAAAAGCGCGAAGAAAAAAAGAGTCTCAGCTATGGATTAATGGCTCTTGGTATTCTTGCCTCAATCGCAAGTACGAACCCGCCCGAAGAAGAATTTGTGCTTACTCAAAGTTCGATTGTATCGATTTACAATCAGTCCAATGAACTCCATATTGTTCGCATTCGGCCTCTGGAGGGACGTTTTTCGATCGACTGTAAAACCATTTCTACATCCCCTGAAAAATATTTGGATTCTAGTTTCTTCGGCGAGCCCGTTGAGTGGTTGGTACAATCTGGCCAGCAAATTCCTATCGAAACCAACAATCGAATCAATGGCCAATCTCCGGAAGAATGCGATGCCGCTTTGATCGAAAGTGAAACCCTGCCGGATGTGATTGTCTTTTGGACCAATGAGCTAGAAGTTAAATCTTATCCTTTCGATTTTGACATTCCAAGAGCGATACCCGCAGACCCTCAAACCCTAATTATCCATGGCGATTATCCCGCCGATACTGCGACTTTTCATGCGTGGCGAAACCGAACAGAATGTGGATCTCGTGCTGATTTGTGCTCGCGCGAGGTCCTCGCCGAAGCTGCCGAAATTCCCTTTGGCGCATCTTATTTTTGGGAAAGCGATTCTACCATTGGCACCCTGCATCATGCTCGCCCCTCTAGTTTAGACCGTCGACGCGTCGAGCCGACTGAGGCCTGTATCGCACCAACCGTAGAAGAGGGGCTTTTTTGGAATGAGGAATTTCCTGCTCAAGGAGAGGCGAGGTTAATTGGAATCGAAGAAGGCTTGGATGGATGTCATTCGTTTTTTCTAAAAAACGTGGAAAGCGATCAAGATTATCGTTTTCTACTTTGCGCCCCTTTCGAATCGCTTTCTGTGCTCAAACCTTCTGCTGAGACCCCGATGGTCATTCTTTCGTTTACCAACATTGGATTGCCCCAAACTGAGTACCTTCTCATTCGCGCGGTCTACTACACAGACGCCGAGGCACAAGATTTCTCGTCAGTGAAGTCCGTCTATTTAACGCGTGGCGCACTTCCAGGAGAAATAGAATTCCCTTTCACGGCTAAGCCGCGATTGGATTGCGTGCCCAATAAGGGCCGATGCGAGGTGAGTGTTCCCTTAGACTTAGAGCTCGATGGAGAACTTTTCAAACCGGGCTCGACGCGGGTCGTCGGATCGGTGATTGAGCGCGAAGTTCATTTAATTAGAGCCGAGTATTATCCCCTTCGACAAATAGGGTGTAACGGCGAAAACACAGATAACATTTATTTAGAAACAGTCATCATTACCGAGTAACAAGGAGAGAGAATGAAAATAAAAGGAAAAACCAAACCCACCTACGGACTGATATTATTATTGGCCGCGTTTTCATTCGCATGCAACGACGCGAATCTGCTCAATAGCGATGCTAAAGGTGGAGGCCCAATAGGTGCGGGTGTTGGCCAGTCCGGCGCTCAGGATTTTGGACGCTTTCGCGGGATCATCGACGATGGAAAATTACCTGCTGAAAATATTTTGGATCAAGTCGGCTTTTTTGCAGAACATAAAATCCCACTCCCTGAAGCAGATTGCGGCAACACGGTTTGCCTTCACGCGCTCATGGGCGTGCGCGGTAATATGATCAACGGTAATAATTGTACGATCGTTTTGTTGGGAATGAATACCCCACTGGATCCCAAAGAATTTGAACGACCGCCTTTGAATTTAGCTATTGCTGTGGATACCTCGGGATCGATGTCCGGTGCACCGATTAATTCTGTGCGCCTGGGTCTCCTCAATTTAGTCAAAGAGCTTGACCCCAAAGATAAAGTAACCTTGGTTACTTATTCTGATAAAGCGGAAGTGGTTTTGGAATCCGATGCCTTGACCGATCCCGACCGCGATTACCTCATCGAGGCTGTTTCAAATCTGAGCGCAAATGGCGCTACCAATATTTATGATGGTTTGCGTACTGCGTTGGAAAGCGTTTCTAAAGACATGGGAAATATGCGCCAGAATCGTGTGATTCTACTTTCTGATGGTGTGGCCACGGCAGGTTTGGAATCCACCGATCGCATTGTGCATTTGGGATTAAGTTATGCCGAACTTGGAATCGGCATCACCACCATCGGTATCGGTCGCGAGTTTGATATTGCCCTTATGGGCAGGCTTGCCGAAAATGGTGGTAATTTTTACTTTCTAGAAGATTTTGGCGCGGTGGAAGAGGTCTTCTCTGAAGAGATTAAAACCTTCTTGGTGCCTTTGGCAGAAGATATCGAAATCCGTTTTACGAGCGATAAAGCTTATTCCTTCAAAGCGGTTTATGGGACGCGGATGTGGACCGGACATAGCTCGCCTTCACCCGATGGCGCGACGATAAAAATACCTAGTCTTTTTATGGCAGGAAGAACATCGACCGACGATATTGGACCCGGCGAGGGACGTCGTGGTGGCGGCGGAATGATTCTGCTTGAGTTAACGCCGACTAGCGATCAGAGCATTATCGATCAGACTGAGGCTGGTGCCCAAATGGGCGCCGTCGAGATGTCTTTCAAGGCTCCGGGCTCGGGCGATTTGATCGAGCAAAAGGTAAAGGTCTATAACAAAATGAAACCCGGTGAAACGCCTGAGGAAGGTGAGTTCGAAGACGAAGCCGTTGAAAAAGGTTTTGTGGCTTTGAATATTTACGCGGGATTTACGATGGCCATCGATAGAGCAAATAACGGCGCTCCAAATGCCGCGCTCAACATCTTAGAACCCTTGAGCGAGAATGTAGAGACCTGGTTAGAAGAGACGCCTGATGCCGATATCGAAAGTGATTTGAAGACGATGAATAAATTGATTGCCATCATTGAAGAAGATAGCAACGCAACAGATCTAAGAATCGGTCAGCCCGCAGATCCATGGCCGCGTGATTAATGTCGGCGATTTTTATGAATAAAGGTTTTTATTTAATTTTGATCGTCTCTTTCCTTCTCTTTTCAAGTTGTGTTGGATTTGACGCCCAGCCCTATGACTTGGAAAATCTGTGTTGGGGGTGCCTATGAAGAAGTGGGAAGTGAGTTGAGTTTGACGCCGCGCGCAAGTATGGGCGCGACGACCTTTGGATAAGACGGTGATGGGAAATTATGGAAATTTGTGAGCGCCCCGATTCCGGGCGATTTTAGAGAGGTGAATCCAGCCTTTGAGATACTAATAGCGCCAGATTGCCAGTGATTTATCCTTCCTCATCGTCGATATAGTATCCCAAAAAAGAGGTGATATATTTCCCGCCCTCTTTTTCTCCGAACGGATTTTTTTCCATAGCTCGCTCATGCTATCGCTCAATTTATCGAGAGTGGCGATAATTCTGCGATCGTTGGCGTCGCCTTTTTTGACGCGAAAAGAGCGTAAATTTCCTTGTGAATTTTTGGTCTCGCCTTCAGAGTCGATTCTGATTTTAATCGCTTTGCAGGCCGCATCAAACATCATACTCAAACCAAAAATGAGAGACTCATCTTCGTGCATCGATTGGCGACTGAGCAAGAGGGGCGTGTGGGCTGTATATTTTTCGCCCACTTTTTCGATACGTTCTTTTTGAATGAGTGTATCGAGAATGTTTTGGCATTCAAAAGTTGATAAGGGAGTAATGGCAACCAAGTCGGCTACCGTCATTTCTGGATGTTGGATAAGCACAAAATGAACGTAATTTTGAGAGACGGTTTCCTTGTGAATCTCCTTTTGTCCCAGCGATTCTATTTTTTCTCCCTCGATTTCAATATGGCCACTGGCCTGAAAATCTTTGAGGATGGACCCAATAAGGGCAGGATCGAGGAAATGAAAATGTCCATAGAGTTCGATGCGTCCAACCTCCTTTAGGTCGACGATATAGGATAAAATAGCCGTTGCTGCTCGACCGGAATCGACGAGTTTTGCGTTCTTGAGTTTACGATGAAAAGTACGCAATGAGACGCCCATCATGTCGGCTGCGACCCGGTAGGGCACATCGCGGCGAATTAATTCTTCAGCGATATTCTTAAATAATTTTTCACCGATATTTTGGTAGGAACGTCGCTGATGGTTTCGCGTCATGATCGCCGCGATGATTGATGCTGCCGATGACAATGTGGTGTCAACAAAAAGAGAATAATTTTCTTCTTCAAAAGCCATCGTTATCCCTACCTTTTTTGCCATTTTGCACAGACTTGATTTTCATAGCGAGGAGGAAAAATGGGAGCGAAATGGTTTGGATTTGGTTTGTCTGATGTTGCACTTAAAGATCCCTCCTTGTCAAATTCTTTGATGATCTGGAAAGCTGGTGTGTTTACTTTTTTTCGCTATCTCTTTCGGAAATACATTGTAGAAGGGAGGCGCAAAGGGCCTCACCTTGTCCCTCGTCTAATTTTTTACCGGCATTATTTTGAACAAAGAAAGTATCGATGATGGTGTTTCCTTCAGAGTCGATTTTTGAACTTACGATGTCAATATTGGCATAAAAAAAACAGGCGGTAATGGCGTAAAGCAGTCCCAATCGATCCGGGGCTTTTATTTCAAAAACGCTGAATTCATCGCTTACGGTATTTGACCATTGGGTCGCAGGAAGAACCGTCGGGGCGTTGGCTCCGGTGGTTTTGGAAGAGGAGATTCTTCGTTGAAGAAGCTCTTGCACGTTGCGCGTTCCACGGAGTACCTTCTTGAGATTTTCGATTCCTTTTTGCATACGAGATTCGGGAACGGGACCATATTTGGACTCCGTGGTTTTTGTTCCTAGACGAAAGCTATCAATGACAAAATGTTGGGTGGTGGAGACAATATTGGCCGAAAAAATATTGATCCCGCTGGCGCTTAAACTTCCAGCGATTTTGGTCAGAATACCAGGCTCATCGCGACAGACGATAACAAGTTCGGTCGTTTGAGACTCGTCGTCCACATGGACAAGAAACTGCGCTCCATTGACTTTAATTTTTTTGGATGCCTTGTACTGCAAAGCCAGCGACTCGACGTCGCAATCTTGAAGATGAAAAATAGGAAGGGAGCGGGTGAAGCGGCCGACTTCGTTCGCGTCGCCGATTTTAGAAACAAGTTTGAGCGTCTTTTCTTCGATGAGCGATTGTAAAATCTCCCACCGCTTTTCGTAGCCATGCGTTAAAATTTGATGAATGTTGGTATAGAGTTTTTGTAGGAGACTGGAGGTCCAATCGGTCATTGCATTGGGGCCCAAGGTAGAAATATCGCAGTAGGTGAGAAGGGTTAAGGCGTCCAAGGTTTGGGTGGTTCTGACACGTGACACGAGATCTCGTAAAATGCGCGGATCGTTGATATCCAAACGTCGAGCGGCGTGGCTTAGGGTGAGGTGTTCCAGAATGAGAAAACGTAGGAGGCGAGTTTGCTTGTTGTCAAAGCCGAGTCTGGGTCCAAAACTATCGGCTAGGATGGCGCCCTTTTCTGAATGTCCTTGTCGGGGTACTCCCTCTTCTGAGGGTCTATTTTTACCGATATCGTGGGTGAGTGCGGCGGCCAACATGAGTTCTTTGTCTTCTATTTTTTTTGCGACCTCTTTAATCCAATCGTGTATGCCGTCATTTTTTGGGCGAGATTTTTCGTGGTCGTTTTGGTGAGCGAGGCTATTGCCTACAATGAGGAGATGGCGGGCAAACTCCAGGCAACGTATGGAATGGGCGTCGGTGGTGTAGACGTGGTAGAGGTCGTGATGAACGTGACAATCAAGGGGTTTTAGCTCGGGGATGAGGCGCATTAGAATTCCCATTTCAAGTAAGCGCCGGGAGCTTCGCCAAGACGTTGCGGGATCAAAAAGAAGTTTGGCAAAACGTGCGTTTCGTTCTTCGTTTTTTTCATCCCAAGTCGAACAAAAAGCTTCGATCTCGTTTTCTAAGCGAGGGGAAAGCAAAGCGTTCTGAATGACAGCTTGTTGGAGGACGCCAAAAACGCTTTCCTCGGTGAGTTTGGATAGGGGTTGAATAAGGCTTTGAACGGAAAGGTTTTCCTGCTCTTCAAGGGAGGAAGGCGCGTCTGATTCATGAATAGAATAGGGTTGTTGGAGTGGGTTTTGGGCAATGCGGGACCACTCGCGAAAGGAGCGTTCTGTATATTTTCGAATCGTACGGGCACAAAGATAGTGGCGTTTCATCAATTCCTTGGGAAAGAAATACCCAAGTTGGGATGCCATTTTTTCCTGAAATTCAAAACGCAGACGATCACGTTTACTGATGAGATGCAAGTGCCATCGCAACTCCGCAGATTGTCGAAAGGCATCTTTGAGGAGCTGGAAATGTTCCTCTTCAACATCTTTAATAGGGTCTTTGTCAAAGCGAACAAGCGAGGCCCATCGAAGGGATTGAAGATCGCGCAGGCCGCCAGGGCCGCGTTTTAGCTCCGGTTCTAAGAGATAAATCGATCGGCCGAAGCGGTCACGGCGCTGTTCAAAACGCGTTATGAGTTGTCGAACAAAGGTCAGTCCCTCATCTTGTTTTCGAAGAAAGTTGCGTGCTTTTTTACGAAGATCGCTTGCCTGGTCCGAAAAAGCGGGCTCCAAGGCTCGGCAATCGAGGTAGGCGACGGCGACCTCAACAGAGTCTTCCATCGAGAGTTGGAGTTGGGAATGGTTTCGAACGGCGTGCCCAACCTTGAGTCGTGCGTCTCTGAGGACCATGAGAAAAGCTGCGATCTCTTCGTCATGTTTGAAGGGATCTCTGCAATGGAAAACGATATCGATATCGGAATAGGGAAAGAGTTCTCCTCGCCCAAAGCCGCCCACAGAAAAAAGGTGGACTTCCTTATTTGTTCTTATTTGCGTCCATAATTGGAGGATGAATTGTTCACTAAGTTTACTAAAGTCTGATAGGTGGGTGAGGATATCGGTATAGGGGCGGAGGAAAAAATTCCTCCGCATTTGAGTAAACTTTTCGATCCAAGTTTGGTACATAATCAGCGTTCTAACATTAAAGCCAGAAATGAAATTACCCCGTCTAAATTCGAATGTCGATATGCCATCTGGTATTCTCAAAGCCGAACCGGAGGACTTTCTCGTTGAGGAAATTGCGACCTACTTGCCTTCAGGGGAAGGGGAACATCTTTATTTATGGATAGAAAAGCGAGATGTTTCGGCGCTGGAATTAATGAGACGCCTCTCTCGAAATTTGGGTGTGAGCCGCAATCAAATCGGAATGGCGGGCATGAAGGACAGACGGGCGATAACCCGCCAATGGGTAAGCATACCGGCGAGTAAGAATGTAGATTTCGACGCGGACCTGCGCGGAAATCTCGATGAGGATATTAAAATTCTCGATCAAAAACGGCATCAGAATAAATTAAAAACGGGGCATTTAAAGGGCAACACCTTTACCATTTTTGTGCGAAAGGTATCGGTCGAAAAGCAGGTGATGCAAGCCGCTGTCGATCGGCTCAACCAGAGCGGCATTCCGAATTTTTATGGATCCCAGCGCTTTGGTAATGATAACTCGACGCTTGAGATGGGACGAAAATTTCTTCTAAGAGAAGAATACATCCGCGAAAAAAGGATGCGCCGGTTCGCCTTGAGCGCGATTCAAAGTGCGGTGTTCAATCAAGTGTTGGGCCAACGCATCGAAATAGGGGCCTTCGAACGCGCCTTGGATGGCGATATCTTCGCCCAAGTTAAAGATGGTGGCGCAAAAAAATGTGCGCTTGAATCTATTGAGGCCGACACCCAACGCATGCAAGACAAACAATGTCTACCCACGGGTCCGATGCCTGGTACGAAAATGACGCGGGCGTTGGGAGAGGTCGGGAGAATGGAAGATAAGGCGATGAAGGAAGTCGGTATAGATTGGGATGATTTTCTTGGTCTGGAAAAAATCGCGCGGGGAACGCGACGCCATCTGATTTGCCAGCCCTTGTCTCCCATCACATTTATAATGCGAGATGAAGGGATAGAATTCACTTTTTCCCTTCCCTCAGGGTGTTACGCTACGGTAGCGTTAGCGCAATTGATTCAATTTCAAGATGATTAAGGATGGCTAT
>JALSKP010000194.1 GCA_026988815.1 Myxococcales bacterium
TACCTCACCAATATTCTTTGTAGCAAAATAGGGCCGCCGGCTGACATTGCACAAATCGCCGCCTCAGCAGAAAAAACCGAGCAAACCTTCACCGACGACATGAGCGATCGTGAAAAACTGGGCGTTTTAACCTCACCTCCTGAATGCGCGTTCTGCCATCAGTCCATCGATCCCTACGGATACGCGGCAGAAATGTATGACGTCATCGGAAAATACCGAGACCTCGATTATTCTGGAAAAGAAATCGACAGTTCTGTCGTTCTCAAAAACCAAGGCGATCTGGATGGCGAGTATACATCCGCCGTGGAGCTCAGCCAGACGCTTTCCCAAAGTCAAACATTTAGGCAATGCTACACCCAACAGTGGCTGCGTTTTGCGCTCGGCCACGATATCTCTCTTAGTAAGGATGATGGCATCATTTATGAAGGCGCCCAGACGCTCAAAACCACCAACGATATTAAGGAATTATTAGTAAAGATCGCAACTTCTTTTGCTTTCCGACACCGTCTCCCCAATCCCGGTTGACCTAGGTTGGTTGACCGAGCATAGCGACGAAACACAATAATTAAAGTTGACGAATCCCCCTGTGCTAACGTAAAGACTGCCCTCGCCGATGTAGCTCAGTTGGTAGAGCAACGCATTCGTAACGCGTAGGTCAGCGGTTCAACTCCGCTCATCGGCTCTTTTTTTTCGCCATCTCTGGCATCGATTCAAAATCTAAACCAAATCATGGGACAATCAGCGAATCGCCTTCTGGTTTTATATATATTGCTCCACCAAAGAAAGATCTGGTAAATCAACCTATCTTTTTATGAGCCTACTGATATGCGTTATCCGATTTTACTCGTCTTTTCCTTTATTCTGGCCTGTGGAAGCACACCCCCCAAACCAGAGGTTTCTACAACATTGGACCTTGCAACGATCAAGGTCGATGGAAACGAGCGCTTAGAAAAAGACGTGATCCCCACACACTACACACTTCAGTTAAAAGTCGATCCCTCCAAAGACAAGTTTAGCGGTCAGGTAGCGATAAAGGTCAAACTCGAAAACGAGAAACAAGTCATCAAGATGCATGCAGAAGAGATGAACATCTCTAAAGCGACCATCAAAACGCCGACCGAAACCTTAGTGGCAAGCGTTGTTGAGGGCGAAAACAACGGCATCGCCTTGGTTCTCGACAAACCTATCCCCGCCTCCCAGATAACAATTGAACTGACTTTTAGCGCGCCCTTGGACGAAACGCCGACAGGTCTTTACCGCGTTAAAGAGGGCGGTCAGTGGTACGCCTTTACGCAATTTGAACCCCTTGAGGCCAGACAAGCCTTCCCTTGTTTTGATGAACCTGGCTTTAAAACCCCGTTCAAAACCACGATTGAGGTTCCCAAGGGACAAATCGCCGTGAGCAATACGCCCCTTGAGAACGACAAAGGCGGACAATTTTCCTTTGTCGATTCCAAACCCCTTCCTACCTACTTAATTGCGTTCGCCATCGGCGAGTTTGACGTTGTTGCGGCGGGTGAAGGCGCAATCGAGGGGGTACCCTTTCGTGTTCTAACCACCAAAGGAAAAGGCAAATTGGCCGACTATATGCTTCAACGGACGCCTCGAATTTTGGCGACCTTATCGGATTATTTCGGGAAAAATTATCCATACAAAAAACTCGATGTCATCGCTGTTCCCAACTTTAGCGCTGGAGCAATGGAAAACGCTGGACTTGTAACCTTTCGGGAAACGCTTCTTCTCCTAGATCCGGCGAGAGCATCGATTCGAGAACGCCGTTCGGCCGTCTCAGTGATGGCCCACGAGCTTGCTCATATGTGGTTCGGCGATCTGGTAACAATGGAATGGTGGGACGACCTTTGGCTTAACGAAGCATTCGCAACCTGGATGGCTCGAAAAGTGGTCCAAACCATTCTACCAACCTTAGAGGTCGACATTGATGCTATCAATACCAGGTCTTGGGTCATGTCGACCGACTCTCAAGCGGCGACGCGATCGATTCGCCAGCCGATCACCAATGGCGGAGATGTGTATAACGCCTTTGACGGTCTGACTTACCAAAAAGGAGCTGCCGTCATCGAAATGTTTGAGTCCTGGGTGGGCGACGAAAAATTCCAAGAAGGTGTTCGAAATTATCTTGTTAAATATGCATACGATTCCGCAACAACAGATCAGTTCCTTGCCGAAATCGATAACGCTACCGATATGGCGGTTGGCGATAAACTTAAAACCTTCCTCGATCAACCTGGTGTTCCTCTTCTGGATATGTCGCTTACTTGCACGCCCAAAGAAAAACCGGAGGGTGATAAAAAGAAAACAATCACGATATCAATCGCGCAAAGCCGTTACCTCCCTCATGGTTCCAAAGCGAAAGCGGGAACCCCTTGGAGTGCTCCCTTTTGCGTACGCTACGACGAAAAACGAGAGGTCAAAGTTCATTGCGACATCATTGATGCGCAAACCAAAGACGTACAACTGGACGCCTCATCATGCCCGAAATGGTATTATCCTAACGCTGATGAATCTGGATACTACCTTTGGAATATGCCCGCAAAAGATCTACAAAACTTAACGAATCGCTACCTTTTAAAACTTAGTAAACGGGAACGTGTGGGATTATTCTCTAACATTAACGCGTTGCTCTCGGCCCATATAGTAAACCCGGATACTTATGTTAAAACCGTTAAAACGATGGCCAAAGAAAAGCATCGTTCTCTTCTCTCAAGAACGATGAGTGCCATGATAAGCTTTGATCGCATCTTGGGCGAGGAAGGAAAAAAGACCTCTTTTTCTCGTCGAGCGCGAGCCCTTCTCACCCGTCACATGAACAGAATTGGGTATAAAAAGAGAAACAAAGAGGCCGTCGAAATCACCATCATCCGACCAAGAATGCTATCAACGATGGCCAAGCTTGAAGATAAAAAAGCCCTGCGACTTGCGGCGAAGTTAACCACGAAATATTTCAAAGATCCGAGTTCGGTTCCCGGTGATCTTTTGGGCTTCGCCTTTTCGACAACGGCAAGAAGCGGAGACGAGGCAATGTGGAACCAAATGAAAAGCACCTTCGACAAGGCCAGCAACCCTTCCCTGAAACGCAAACTCATCAGCGCTTTGGGATCGTTTAGAGATCCTGTGCTGCGAGAGAAAAGCCTTGCCTTATTTCTCGATGGAACCTTTCGTTCACAAGATTTTTACGCCCTTATTGGACCGATGTTCCATCCCGATGTCTTCCCTGAATTATGGGCGTGGTTCACAACGAATTATGATGCAATCGTTACCATTCTTGGCGAGAAAAGCGCGCTAGGTCTCCCAAGAATAGGAGGTGGGTTTTGCGATACAGAAGGAAAAGAAAAGGTCTCAGAATTCTTCTCTAAAAAATCTGGACGTCTCCAACCTGGTGGGGAACGTACCCTGACGAACACCCTCGATGGCATTGGACGCTGTATGTCTGAACGCGCCTACCTTAAAGCCGCTGTCCTCAAATTTTCTAAGTAAAGAGACGTAGTAAATCAGCTAACAAAATCGTTCTCATTTTTGGGTTGACTAACGACTTGGTAGATCGATCCATGTTTTTTCTAGATTGATCCTATGCTTTCCACTCGGACCAATTTCAAAATTTTGCGCATCACATCCTGAAAAACTGACTCGAATAAAGTGCCCTTTT
>JALSKP010000195.1 GCA_026988815.1 Myxococcales bacterium
ATAAGTTCAACAACTTAACTAGGTCAAGGCCGAAGCCAATAAACCCGCAAGCTAAAACGAAGTCCCCCACCCTAACCCTCCCCCAGAGGGAGAGGGGATAAGAATCCCACCGAAAAGGATCACACTACTTTCGAATGTATCGCGACGACTCAAGGAAGTGACCATAAATCCATACCCGCCTTTGGTTGCAAAGAGCGCTTTAAAAGTTAGCAAATTCCCTGACAATTCGCCGTCAATAATGAAGTCGTGAGCACGTAGCCCCGAACGGAGCAGCAAAGAAGGGTTCGATACTTCGATTCCTTTGTGAACACCATCAAGATATTCATCACGTGAATGCTCAAAAAAAGCATCAGCACTTTCGTCTTTAGTTTCGACGATAACCAGGTTGATAACTGCCCGCTTGCCTTCGGAATCGGCCTCCGACATAGGCGTTTCTGAATGTCAATAAAGTTTCTACCAGCCTCAGATCGTGAAACTGATGGGATGCTCGGCGATCTAGACCACTAGCGAGAGGGCGAAGTGATTCTTAAGTCTTCCCGACTTGCCGTTCTGGAAAATAGCTTTACCATAGTTGCTAAGGTATGAATCTGATGGAGAAAATATGACAGTTCACCCAACCCAAATAACCCCCGCGACATCTAGATCTGGATGCGGAATGATTTCCGTACTCGCTGTTGCAATATTATCTCTCTTTATCGGCATCGCCTTAGGTGGAGGGATTCTTGCCTATGTGGCTCCCAGAAATCATGATGTCGCAGAAGCCTTAGGCTTTAAGAAAGAAAAAGAGGAACCGGTTAAGAAAGCCGTTGTGGGAACCAAATATGGTTTGGTTTACCCGGTCGAAGAAAGCCTGCGAATTGAAGGCTCTCTATCGAAAAAGGAAGTATCTAATGTTGTCGTCGAGAAAAGATATAGCCTTAAAAAATGCTACGATACAGCGTTGAAAAAGTCACCCAAACTTACCGGAGAAATGTTCTTGCAATTTCGCGTCGCCAAGACATCCGGTAGAGCGCTGGCGACAATTGTTCGCCAATCAACGATAGAAGATGAAGCACTAAAAGCGTGTATTATCGATCAAATCAATACCTGGAAATTCCCAGGTAAAAAGGACAGAGACTCCTCGGTCAAAGTCGACCTTCTCCTCGTCCCTATCTCCGCCTCCTAGATATGGAAATTTTCTGTCCAAAATGTGGTGGTCAGTTTAAGAAAATTGACGATGAAACCCTGCCTGCTTTTAGATGCCAGACCTGTTCGGGCTTATGGTTTACAAGCCAGCCCAAGTCCGACACCGATATTGATTTGGCAACCAAAATTGATGTGGGAGATCCAACAATAGGAAAGATATATGACCTGCTTTCCGACGTCGATTGCCCTTCTTGTAAAACCAAACTTGCTACCGTCTGCGATCCCATCCAAGAGCATATTCAGTACGAAATCTGTGGAAGTTGTTACGGTGTATATTTCGACGCCGGAGAGTTTTCCGACTTCGTTTTAAAAGAAGAAAACCTGTCAAAACTCAGAGACCTGATGTGGAAAAAGCGGTCTTGAAAAGCCTTCTTCTATGGACCGTGATGACAGTATTGGCGTGCCCAAATACGTCGAATCCCCCCGGAAAACATCCGGAAAATCTCCCACAACCACCATTACTTTGGTTGAATATGCGGGCGTTAGTTATCAAAAAATTGAAACGGATCCCGATCGTGTAAAGCTCATTCTGAACGATGCAAAACATCATCGATTGAAATCATTTAGTAAAGCAGTATACGAATCCGAATCCCGTTTCTACTCCAAAGCCTTGGTCCTTATGAACAGTGGGATTTTTGAGCCCGGTGAGACGCCGACTGGTCTTCATATCGAAAATTTCAAAACCATGGTCCCTCTTAATCTCAAAGAAGGAAAAGGAAATTTCTATACCAAACCCAACGGCGTTTTTTCTATTAAAAAGGAATCTCCCTCGATTTCGGAAAGCTCCCTTTTTAAGGACGAAAAAACAATCCGTCTTGGCGTTCAATCGGGCCCCTTGTTGCTTTCAAAAGGAACAATAAGCTCTAAATTCACCCCAAAGAATCCATCCAGGAAACGCCGAAATGGAGTGGGTGTAAAGGGCAAGAAAATCATTTTTCTTATCTCGATGCCAGGTTCCAAACAACCCAATATGAACGAGCTGGCAAACGCGTTCAAAAGCCTCGGTTGTACGGACGCTCTTTATCTAGACGGTACGATTTCTAAGTCGGTTCTAAGCGCCGATTTACTGAGGCCCAAGAAAGGATCTAACGAACGTACCTGGGAGCGCAATTACGCGGGATTCTTCGCTATTTATCCCTAATCCAGAAAATTGGAACACATCCATAAAATGCTTAAAAATCGTGGTCAGAAAAAAATTTTTGTGTTATTCACTTTCCCTATGACTAAACTGATTCTAAAATAGGAAAAAATTATGTGGAAAGTACCCAGTATTGTATTCAAAACCCGTGTTCGTGATGAAAGTGTTGATGGAGAAAATCCTTTTCGCTGGCAAGATGTAAGCACCGACGATATCTTCAAAGGAAAAAAGATTGCTCTTTTCGCCCTACCCGGCGCATTTACTCCTACCTGCTCAAGCACCCACCTCCCAGGGTACGAAGAAAATTATGAAGCGTTAAAAGCCGCTGGAATTGAGGAGGTATATTGCCTCAGTGTGAACGATGCCTTCACTATGTTTCAATGGGGAAAGCACCTCGGTGTTGAGAAGGTCAAACTTCTTCCTGATGGAAATGGAGACTTCACCCGTCTCATGGGGATGTTGGTAAAAAAGGAAAATCTTGGATTTGGCGATCGTTCGTGGAGATATTCTGTGATCGTTGATAATTGCGAAATCGTAAAGCTTTTCGCCGAAGCAGGACGCAGCGATAATTTCGGAGCCGATCCTTTTGAAGTAAGCGACGCTACGACGATGCTTAACTTCTTAACAAAATAGATTTTCTCAATCCTTAGTGTGATCATTTTCTGAGGAAATGAAAAGTAAATTGTAGGGCGGCTGCCGGGATAAAGGTGCGACCCTACAAAGAAAGAAAATACCTGAGAAAGAGATCACACTATCAATCCCTCCTTATTGGGACACCTTGCAATTTCTAAAAATTTAAAATAAAACCAGTCCCCGTTTAGGAGAAAGATTTGAATTCACGAGAACGATATTTAGCGGCGATGCGATGCGAGTCCGTCGATCGCTCGCCGGTTTGGTTGATGCGACAAGCAGGACGCCATTTGCCCGAATACCGTGAATTGCGTAAAAAGCATTCTTTCCACACCCTCGTAAAAACCCCCGAACTAGCATGTGAGGTCACCATGCAACCGGTGCGCCGTTATGACCTGGATGCGGCGATTATTTTCTCCGATATTTTGGTTATTCCGGAAGCCTTAGGCCAGCCCTATCACTTTCGTGAGCATGGTGGAATTGGGATGGCCTTCGACGTTCAGACAGAGGAAAGTTTTGCAAAACTAAGTTCTAAAAATGTCGAGGAGCATCTTTGCTACGTTAGCGGCGCGATTTCTAAAGCTCGCAAAGAATGTGGAGAAGAAAAAGCCCTTATTGGTTTCGGAGGTTCACCGTGGACCCTTGCCACCTATATGGTTGAAGGTGGATCGTCAAAATCCTACCATAAAGCCAAGCAACTCTTTT
>JALSKP010000196.1 GCA_026988815.1 Myxococcales bacterium
TAAGAGGGTCGACATGGATGCAGGCATCAGTGATCAGGACCTCGTCCAAGACGTAGCGCCTTTTTCTTGTGAGTCTCAACCCCCCATTTTAAATGGTGCCCAAGACCGCAGTATTAGTGCAAATAATTCTTCTCGCCAGGGGTCGATTTCAATCAGCCGTTGTCCTGGCGATTTTAACGTCCACGAGCTAGTAAGTATTGCGAATAAGGTATTGAGCGCTTCTTTTTAGATGAATCGCCAAAGTAGAATTGTTCGCACGCGTGTCGTTTGGTTTCCATCGCTGTCGGTGACCGTGGCCCTAATCGTGTGAGTTGTTAGGCCTGACCGCGAGTACAAACGCACGGTGATTGTCTTCCCGGTTCCCAAGATGACATCCTGAAGGGTGCTTTGATCTGTTCTCCACTCGAAAGCAGAATCAGGTAAATTCCCGTCCTCGATATCTGTTCCGCTAGCGATCAGTTCAACCTCTCTATAGAACATCATTTTTGTGTTATCGAATTCCGTGAGCACGTAGTCTTGCTCCTGGGTCGTGATATTCATTGCAGGTTTGAAAATGGAAAGAGCCGGCGCATGGTCAGAACAATCTTCCACCAAAATTTCGAAATTGGGCGCGTCGGTTGTCTGTGTAAACACACGAAGTTCGATACCATATCGACCCGCACTAAAAGATTGTGTGAAGTCTCTCCCATGACCAAGGATAAATCCATTTGCGGGGTTACGCCAAAAAATATCGTCATTGGAAATGAGGGAACCGCTTTGGAGTCCCTGGTATTTAACGACAGCGGAGAACTGAATGTTGGACCCTGCACAATATCGAATCCCGTTCGCAGGAGCGAGAATTCGTGAATGGATTGGGACCTCGAGAGTCTCCTCTACGTGAAGATTGTACACGTTATCGGACTCAGCGGTGGCGCCTTGTACCTTAAATAAAACAGGGTCATCTGAAGATGTAAAAATGCTTCTTCCGCCCTCATCGTTACGTTGAATTTCGGGTCCGCCGGCCACGGCGAGTTCGTCGTTATTTTTATCTGCCGGGAAATTGAAGACGATCTTTGTTTCGTAGAGGCGGCCCATTGTGAGCCCTGAGGAGGGCGGAGAAAATCTAAACCAATCTTGGTCTGGACCAAGGGTCATGTTTTCAATCGGATTTTGAGTAAGTATGGTTCCAGCTATCGGGTTTTGGCCATCTAAGTTTCTCGCCTGTGCGGGGAGGTCGTCTGGACGTGATCTTTCATCGAAATTATAGGCCATATCAAAGTCGGTGAGGAGGGGAACTCCAAGGGCGGCAGCTTGGACGACTTTAAAGGGGTTGACGAGCAATCGTCTCAAGGCCTGACTTGAGTAACCGAGGTTGACGAGATCCTGGTTGGTAAAATTATTATCAGGGTTTAGTAATATTTGTCGGATGTTGGCCACTATCGCCGCTTTTTGTGTTGTCGCTAGGGCGGGATTGGTCGGATTGAGTTGTGGGTTGGCGGCTTGCATATTTGCGATGACGCCGGTGATGTAGGGCGCTGCGGCGCTCGTTCCTCTGAAGCCTGGTTTGAGGACCAGCGCAGAGGTGGGATCGCTCGTACTTGAGGGGGCAACGTAGGAAATATCAATGGGCGCCCAGATATCAACGCGATCGCCGTAGAATTGCCGATTTGCGAGGTTCCCCGGATCAGCGGCCCCAACGGCGATGACATTGGGGATCACGGCGGGAACGATCTGCCAACTTTCGAGGCGGTTATCTGTACCGTCAACGATCTCTTGAAGGATAGGATCGAGGGTACTAATAATGTCATTCCCCGCTGAGGCTACGATGGGAACACCAGATCGGGTGGCAAAATTTACGCTGTGCTCGATAGGACTTCGTAGATTACCTGCAAAAAGTGTTGTAAAGCACGCCGCTGATGCGGTTGTCGCACCACCCGCTGCGAAAGCGCAAAGGCTTGAGCCGGCACCTGGTAGGAAAAAATCTAACCAACTTGTCGCAGCGCAGGTTGTTCCGGCAGCGGCGAATGCAGCGGCGCTGATGACGGAGCAAATCCCTAATCGTCCCTCAATTGAGCAGACATCGTAGGAGCCTACATTTGTTAAAAGTCGGCAGGGATATCCAGCACTAATATTGATGCAGGCCGCTCCATCGAAAACCGCTTGGGCAATTCCTACACCCGTTTCAAATGCGTAGGATCCTAGATCGAATTTATAGAGCATCGGTTCGACAAGTTGTCCAGCGACGCCCGCGCGTGCAAACCCGTTGTTGACCACACCGCCAATAATACTGACGACAGCGGTACCGTGCCATTTTTTTTCACCAATACCGCTAGAACCCACCGTCGGTACGCCTTGGGCTTTACCTGGTCCGCAATCGATGTTGGAGGTCATATCACATTCGATCATGTTTCCTTCATCGGGCGGTCGAAAGTCGTTATGGGTGGCAAAACCCATGTCAAGAACGGCGACAGGAATCTTCGTGTCGATATCCCAGAGTTCATTAAAGGCCCAAATGGCGGGGACATTAAAAAGGCATCTTTGGGTTGGATCATTTGGAAGACAGGGAGCGTCGAAAGCGCCTTCGAGTTTCATCGCTTTGCTTAGATTTGCACTTTCACGGGTGGATATGCGCGGTGAGTGATGTGCGAGGAGTCGAGGGTTTAAGGTGAGTGCAAAGCCTTCAAGGCGGTAAAAAAGAACGAATTGATAGATCAGAAGACCGGCTTCTTTGCTCGTGTAGAGGGTATCGCTTTCGTCAAAGAAGCGACGCAGTAGGGAAAGGTTTTGTGGATCTAAGGTGGAAGGATCGACCTTGATAAGGACGCTTTTTTTGTTTTTGTCCTCGGGGTCCTCGAAGGTGCGAAGGAGGGAGCCGCCTGAGCGTTCTAAGAAGGTGTTAAGATCGTGGTCGTTCTTGGGATAAAAAATGACTTCTTGTGTTGGAACCTGGATGGCGCCTGCTTTTGTTACCAAGGTTGCTATCGCTTTGGGATTGGTTTCTTCATCGTCACTTATCGAAAAATCAGGATTGATTTCGCCGATATTCTCGGACCTATTGCTCGCTAAGAACGCAAAATCAAAGATGAGGTCTTCCTGAATCGTCTCCAGTCCAGCTTTTTTGTCTGGCACATAGAACGCGAAAAAAGGTTCGCCTTCTGTGGTGCTAAAAACATTGTTGTTCGACTCGCCGTCTTTGGCGTTGATGAGGATAGGCGATTGTGATTCGTAAAGTGTGTCTGAACGTTTTTTTAGTTTTACGAATTCGACATCACCGGAGTCCGTGGAGCTGAGCACAATACCGGGAAGGGTTGTTGGGAACGCGCTTCCTAGAAACTCCAAACGAATGTTGACGCGGTCGCCCTCATTGTAGATGAGTTTATCAAATTCTATTTTAATATCTGATACTGAATCAAGAGGAAGGAAGGTACTCTGGCTTGGTAGATCTGGACGAAGGGGCGTCGTTTCTCCTGGAATAGGGTCGTTATCTGAGCAAGAAAAGAGTAGAAAAGAGATAAGAAGGAGGTATTTTTTTCGAATCATCGTGTTCCCTTTGAATGAAAGTGTGGGTTAAACCAGTTTAGAGTTATCGATAAAAAGGCTTTCGATCAAATCGTTGTTACGAAAGTTTTGATGTCTTTCTCTCGGAAAGGAGTTTTACATTCTCTCGGAAAGGAG
>JALSKP010000197.1 GCA_026988815.1 Myxococcales bacterium
ATGACATCTTTGGGACCAACCGTGTATCCTAAACGCCATCCTGTCATCGCATAGGTTTTACTAAAGCCATTGAAGGTTAAGGTTTGCGACGCAAGATGGGGATTAACAGCAACAAAATCGGGGGCAATCTCACCTTCAAAAAAGAGACGATCATACATCGCATCAAAAAACACAATCACATCTGGACGATCCGCAAGGGCGTCGCCGATGGCTTTGAGTTCGCTTTCAGAAAACACAGACCCCGTCGGGTTGGACGGCGAACATAGAATCAATCCTTTAACTTTCGGGTCTTCTAAAAAGGTTTTTATTTGTGCAACGCTTGGTTTAAAATCAGTATCAAGATCGGTCTGAATGAAAATCGGATCCGCACCACTGAGTTTGACTTGGGCGGGATAGCTCACCCAATAAGGGGCAGGAATAATCACTTTATCGTCGGCGTCGAAAACGACCTGGGTAGCGTTAAAAAGAGCGTGTTTTCCACCTACCGACACGAGGACTTCATCCCAGGAAACATCGCGTCCTCGACGTTTATAATCGAGGGCAATTTTTTCCCTTAGAACCTTTAATCCAGCGGCGGGGGTGTAGGTTGTCTTGCCTTCATCAAGTGCTTTTTTGGCGGCCTCAACAATGGGTTTAGGTGTGGGGAAATCAGGTTCGCCTACGCCAAAACTAATCACATCTTCCCCTGCCGCTTTGAGGGCTTTGGCTTTAGCGGTAATCGCCAGCGTTGGTGAGGGCTGGATCCTGTTTATTCGGGCTGAACGTTTCATGTATTCCTTGTGTATTAGGATTGCTCGGCAATACGATCGAGCAAAAGGGGAAGTATTTCTTTGGGTAGAAAATCGGCAACATTGCCTTTGTTTCGGGCAACTTCTTTGACCAAGGAGGAGCTGATAAAAGAGGTTTCGGGTGTGGAAAAAAGAAGGAGGGTTTCGATGCCGCTTAGCGCCCGATTCATATGAACCATCTGTTCTTCATACGCCGCGTCTTGGGCGTTTCGAATGCCTCTGAGAATGACCTGAGCATGTTCTTTTTTTGCGAAATCAACGAGTAGACCATCGAAGGTTTTCACAACGATATTGGAATTTTTGTTGAATAATAACTCAAGCTGTTCGCAACGTTCGCTAAGGGTAAAGAGTGCACCGGCTTTTCTTTCGTTAAAGGCGACGGCGACAATAATCTCATCAAAGAGTTGAGATGCGCGTTGAATAATTGAAACATGACCGATGGTAATCGGATCAAAACTCCCCGGATAAACTGCAATTTTTTTGTTTGAATTCATGGACTAGACCGTTGCGATCTCTGTCCTATTTCTGCCATTCAATTTCGCTTTGTAGAGCGCGCCATCGGCAGCAGCAATGAGTTGTTTTTGCGTTACAACCTCTAGTTCTGGATAGGAGGCAACACCTAAAGAAACGGTAATCGGAATTCGATTTCCATCGAATTCAAAAATACAACGTTCAATATCTTCTCGAACACGTTCGGCGAGCATTCTTGCGTTTACCGAATTTACACCGCGACAAATAATGGCGAATTCCTCTCCGCCGTAGCGCGCGAAAGTATCTTCTGTTCGAACGGTTTCCATCCCAACAAGAGCCAGACGAGAGAGAATATAATCTCCAGCAAGATGGCCGTAGGTATCATTGACGTTTTTAAAATGGTCCACATCAAAGATGATGAGAGAAAGATATTGATTGTGTCTTAGCGCGTAAGAAAGTTCGGTATGAAGCTGATTGACGAAGTACTTTTTATTATAGCATTTGGTCAGACCGTCACGCAGTGCGTCTTCGAACATTTTATTCTGAAAATCTTCTTCGATCTTGTCGTGATAACTAAATTTTAGAATGATATTTGAGCCGAGCGTAATTTTATCGCCGTCTTTTAATCCCATTTCACCTTCAACCTTGACTCCGTTGACAAAGGTCCCGTTGGAGCTTCCCATATCATTCAGATAAACGGTATCAAGACCGTGATAGAAGCGCGCATGCCTACGAGAAACACCAACGTCTTGAATGTGGATTTCGACTTTAGGTGAACGACCGACAACGATCTCTTTCTGATTAAGCTCAAACATCTTGCCGATTTGAGGACCGGCAATCGCAACAAGAAAAGCTTTTCGCCGATTGGCGACTTCAGCTCGCACGCGTTCCAAAACATCAGATTCGACAATAACTGTCGCCTCAGAGGCTATTGAATCTTCGTTTAGTTCGTCGTGATTTCCCATGCTCCTCAAGGGGGTCGGGGGAGAATACCAAAATTACCTAAAATCCAAGGTATTGGCAATACAAAGATCGATGAAAAATCATAGGCTTAGTTAGCTTTGAATTTCCTCAACGCTCGTAACACTGTACTATTCTCTTCCTTCTTAGCTAAAGTGGAAAGGACTACACGTCCCTCTTTACCGCAGTGTTTTCCAATTCCATAAATAGCGGAAAGTCGGATATCCAAATCGGAATGAATTGCCAGTTTTGTTAGAAATTTTAGCCCGTCTTTTTGGGCCGATTTCGCAAAGCTCGTGATCGCATGCGAACGAATCCGTTTTTGAGTACGATTTTGTACGCCATCTTTTCCCTTGACGGTCGATGCAATCGTCGTTTTCAAAAAGGTGTCCACCTTATCTCCTTTAAAATATCCCAAGGCATCAACAGCACGCAATCGAAGCGAGGGACGTTTGGAGACGTTTTTTACGAGCGCAATCAAAATCGACTGAACGCGAGCGCCATCCCCGACTTTCAACAGGTCTTGCTTGGACGGAAAGTATTCATAGCCCGAAAGTAGAAAACGAATTCTCTCTTCTTCGCTTCTCTTGTCGTTAGTATCGACGTCCACCGGTTCGATCACCGGTGAACCTGTCGGGGCGACTTGGGCAAAACCAAGAGAGGGAAGCGTCCAAAACATTGCGACTAAAATAAAGGTTATACGTTTCATTGGACTATCCTATTGAACAAGTGGGTTGCGACGGACAACATATTTTTGCCCATTCGAGACGTCCTGCTGTTTGCCCCCCAAGGCAAATGCGAACATAAAATTTGAAGAATCATCACATAAGGTTGCAAGATTAGGATTGAGACATTCGGGCGTGTCGCTAATCGGATCGTGCCCAAGAAAACTATGTTCGGTGGTATGGCGTAACCCAAGATAGTGTCCAATTTCATGGGCCATGGTTTGACCCAATTGACGATTATCGGATCCTAAACTGGCCGCACTAAAAACGAGACCGGAACCAGAACTTCCATGAAGGCCAGCCATCCCAGGGATACCCGTCGAGACCCCCAACAAACCTTGGGCCTCTGAAATATTGAAATCATTGATTAAAAAGACATTCACCGAAAGGACGTCCTCCTTTGAGGTTCCAGGCGCTGTGCTCGTCGAAACAAGATTATAGACATCATTGAAATCTCGAATCGTACTATAACGCTCGTTGACCGATTTTTCACCGTCGATGTAATTTGCGACTTCGGCCCGAATACCCATTTTCCTATAAATCGTCGTCACATTTTCAAGGACTTGATTCAGGTTTCTGTTCGATGCTGCGTTTGATGCACTCACACCGTTGATGCCGATAAGATAGACGTTAAGGAAAAGCGTTGTTCCTTCCTTGCTTTGGGGAATCGTATAGTAGCACCACTCAGCGGCGGTCGTTTGAACGG
>JALSKP010000198.1 GCA_026988815.1 Myxococcales bacterium
TGTTCAGCTGCTTCTTTCGGTTCCTCGAACACACCTTAGTGAATAGATTGAATTGGAGAATATTTTGAAAATTGATGTGAACGGAAAAAAAATTGTATTAACTGGCGCACTCGTTGCGATGACTCGAAAAGAAGCGACTGAAAAGCTGGAAGACCGCGGTGCGATCGTCACCAAAAGTGTAACCTCAAAAACAGAAATTTTATTTATCGGTGATCGTCCCGGCTCCAAACTCGAAAAAGCGGAAGGCTATGGTATCCCGATTTACAAAGAGAACGAACTCATGATCGTCCTCGGCGAGGCACCGATCGTTGTGAGTACAAACGCAGTGAAGAAAGCGGAAGTGCTTCAAGAGATCGAAGATGGCGATGTCGTTGAAGTCCAAGGATCTGCTGCAACACCTTATATTAAAAAATATCGGCGGAGTATATTCGTGCAATTGTCCGGCTTGGAGAAACCAATCGCTGGCGATCGACAAACGAACATGCAAGCACCTCCAAAGCGTACGTGGAGAAGAAGCCGAAGCCGAACGGGTTGGCGGCGAGGTCACGATCCGCAGAAAAGCAAAGGGATCTCAAAAACCAAAAGTGCTTCTCGCCCAAAAATGGGAAGCCCATGTCGACCCTTCCGGTTGGTGGATGAGCGAAAAACTGGATGGGGTCCGCGCCTACTGGAATGGGGAAACCTTCTTTTCTCGCCAGGGAAATGAATACCTAGCGCCCGATTGGTTCACCGAAGGATTACCAACCACACCTTTGGATGGTGAACTCTGGATCGGTCGAGGTAAATTTCAAAAAACGGTGAGTATTGTTCGCCGACAAGATCGAGGAGAAGCTTGGAAAGATGTAAAGTATGTCATCTTTGATGCACCAGAATTCGAAGGAAAATTCGAAGAACGTTACGCCCATTTTTTCGCAACATTTCCTGCAGGCGAGCATCCTTATGCGACCGCTTTACTACATGAGCTTTGTGAGAGTCATGAACATCTGAGCGAAGAATTGGAAAGAGTAGAAGCGCTCAAAGGGGAAGGATTGATGCTTCGAAAAGCAGGATCAAAATACGTAGGTTCAAGATCCTCAACCTTGCTAAAAGTAAAAACCTTTCACGATGCAGAAGCAAAAGTTGAAGGTTATATGGGCGGAAAAGGTAAACATCGCGACAGAATTGGTTCTTTAAAACTCATCACTCCAGAAGGGGTTCGCTTTTCTTGTGGCTCTGGCCTTTCAGATGCTGAACGAGAAAGTCCTCCTGAAATTGGAACCATCGTAACCTACCGTTTCCAAGAATTAACGGACGCAGGAATCCCGCGTTTTCCAACCTATGTCGGCGAGCGCACGGATTGGGAATGGCCAGAAGATGGCGTGGTGGTTGAAAAAGTCTCCGCGAAAAAGAGCACGGCCAAAAAGAAAACACCAAGGAAAGTGGCGAAGACCAAAAAGGTAGAAAGTAAAACGAGCGACAATAATAGTAAATCCTCCAACGACCTTCGCCGTTTTGAATTCGTCTCTGGAACGTCCAATAAGTTTTGGGAAATCCAGGTGAATGTAAACGAGCATACTGTTTGTTATGGACGCATTGGAACCAATGGAAGTTCTAAGACCAAAAGTTTTGCAGATGCTGGTGCGGCAGAAAAGGATGCAGAACGACTTATCCGTCAAAAAACGAAAAAAGGTTATGAAGAAACCTAGGCGCCTGTAATTAGCGTTTCACGTTGCGATGACTTTATCGAGGTAGAAGGAGGATAGACGTAGAAAATGATACATCATCCCAGCATAGAACGTCTCCACCTGGCGTGGTTCCACATGCATGACGATATCCAACATCAATACTATCGAAGGAAACATTGGATTGAAAATTTGGATCTTTATCCGCTGAGCCCCAACAATGGACTTTCTTCGTTAGATCGATGCCACAACTAGAGGTTTTTCCGACGCTGATTTCTTTGAAAGTGAGCGCTGGTGGCGGCGTTGCTTTTCCGTCAGTGTCGTCTCCCCAACATTGGGCATGTTCCATGAGGTCTCTAATACAGGTATGATTAAATCCGGCGCTAATTCTTTTTGCGTTAAGGCCTCGCATAGGAATCGTAACTTGATTTGATAGATCTTCTCCCCAGCTTAACGGACCCTCGATGAAACCAACATCTCTACAGTCTTTGCCGTCCAGATTCATCGTGTCGCAGGCTTCGCCAACGTTGATCTCATCATCACCGCATTTATTACAGTCGCTCGTATCGAAAACACAATCCCGGCAAGCCAACTGTCCCCTTTCAAAGCCTTCCGATAAACACGAGCTCATCCCCAAATCAAGGCCATCACATTGTTCGATGCCCTTTGCAACCCCATCCCCACACTCAAAACAACCGCCCAAATCAAAAGTACAATTATCTTTGCAAGATAAAGCGCCTCCTTCGAAATCCTGACTGACACAGGAATTTTGATTGAGGGCGCTTTTATCACACTCCTCGCCTGCCTCGAACGCCGTTTCCGCATGTCGTACACTCAGAATAATCGATCACACTTATCTGTGCAAAGCAGGGTCCCACCGATATACCCAAAACGAGGTTTTCACAGCTCTTCCCACGAAAATTATCGCCATCACATGACAACTCCTCAGTCACCTCAGAACATGGAGGCTGAACCCATCGAAGTGGTCCCGATGTTAAGATTATTGGCGATATTATTTGGACCGACAACAGTTCCGTTATTTGAAACACGTCCATTGTTGGAGCCCTTGTTGTTTTCCGTTGGTGTCGAACTGCTGTCGAAGAAAAGACAACCCGAATTCAAGGCCACATCTATGATAAACATGATTTTATCTCTTTCTCAATCGTTCTTTATTTTCGATTTTTGAATTCAATCAGCTCGATATCGAAGATCAAGTTTCCTTTTTGAGAATTCGGATTGGGATCATTATCGTAGGCAAGTTTACCAGGCATCCAAAAGCGATGGATTTCGCCCTTATTCATACCCATCACGCCTTCTTGCCATCCTTTAAGCAAATTACCAACACGTTGGGTAAAGGGGGATTCTTCCTTGGACTCCTGGAAGAGTTCACCAGTTGAGGTCCAACCTTTAAAGCGAACAGTGATCACGCTGTCGACATTGGGTCGCAAATGGGTGTCATCCTCATTTTTTTTAAGCGTTACTCTCGCGAGTCCGGTTGGCGAAAGGATTGCCTGTGGCGGCGCGTTAAGTTGAAGGGGTTTGGAAAAAGCGGGCGCAAGATCCCTTTCCTTCAGATTGGATGGGGGTGTCTCTGTTTGAGCTTTTTCCCCGGATGTCTTTTGAGAAACGTGCTCTTTTATCGGCACTTTTTCTTGGTTGCATCCCAACAAAGGAAGACAAAAAAGAAAAGCAGACAGAAGGATAGGCATCTTATTCAGTGAAATCGATAAGCTCTACATCAAAAACAAGCATACCAGCGGGAGCGCCTGGACGAGGGTTTTCTCCATAAGCGAGTTCAGCAGGAATCCAAAATCGGCGTTTTTCGCCTTTGGTCATCATACCCATGCCTTCCTGCCAACCTTTAATAAGACGATTCAAAGGAGCGGTAAAGGGCTCCCCTCGTTCAACAGAACTGTCGAACATCGTGCCGTCGGTTTGCCAGCCTGTATAATGCGCAGTTACGGTGGCGGTTAATGAGGGCGAC
>JALSKP010000199.1 GCA_026988815.1 Myxococcales bacterium
GAGAGGGCTGGGGTGAGGGCGATCAAACAAGCAAGTGGTTCAATAAGTTCAACAACTTAACTAGGTCAAGGCCGAAGCCAATAAACCCACAAGCTAAAACGAAGTCCTCCCCCAGAGGGAGAGGGGATCAGAATCCCACCGAAAAGGATCACACTATTCTCCGTTTGAAAGAATGATGAGCACTCTGTTTAAAATTGCAAGAAGGCCCAACAATGTTATAACGAATGTATCGAGTCGTTGGATTACTGTCAAAAGCCAGTATTCTCACTTGTTCTTTTGGAGCTCAAGATGCGCATGCTTCTTTTTTGGGGCCTTGGTTTCGTTTGCATTTTCGCCTCGAGCGAGGCTTCCGCCAAGAGCCGATCACGTCGTCACCCGACGGGTGTCATTATCGAGCCTGGGTATGTCGGGTGTGAAAATTGCCACACGAGTGGGATTACTTTTAATACGCGTGGGCTCAGTGACTATGTGCTCCGCTCACAAAATCAGTTAGATGCGTTCTGTCCCTTTGATCATGTCCAAAGTTTAACGCGTGATCCCGCCGAAGCGCGTTGTGGAAATGGAACGATCGAAGGAAATGAAGCGTGTGATGGGGCAAACTTAGACGGGAAGAAGTGCGACGATTTTGGTGAGAAGGGGCGACTCCGTTGCTCGCCAAAATGTACATTCGATCGAAGGGGCTGTCGCGATCTGTCCCAAGATGTGGAGTCAGAAAAGAAGGTGCTTAACATGGGTATTCGTGAGGAAGATGAATCGTGCAATACGAGTTCGGCGATACCCTCGTTTCTTGCGATACTTATTTTTTGGGTGATTTCCAAACGGAAGGGAGTAGCGATTTAGGAGGTTCTTCTACAAGAGGTTCGTTCGGAATCAGAAGAGTACCATCAACGCCAATACAAAAAACGTTGTTATCAGCATCCTAGCTTTTGTTTGGATGGTAAGAAAAATCAATGCTGCCTTTTTCAATAATGTTTTCAAGGAGAATGTTTTTGCATTCGATTTTTCCGATCACTAATAAGTAAAGTTGTTTACGATTTTTGATGATTTTTGCCGAAAGATTTCCGTTAACAATGACAAGTGTTTTTTCATTATGACTGTCGATAGAAGTACCGGATGCAGCGTTGGGTTCTGATTTTGATGGATAAAAAACAGAATATATTCCTTCGAAATTTTCAGTATCTACGCTTTGTTCAAACAATATAACTTTCGAAAAATTGGTGGGGCTTCCATTATTGTACATAGTATGAATATCAAAATCTAGGGAGGCAATGTCTTGCTCAATCAAACGTGGTGTAGGATTTGTTGAGCGCATTTTCAATTCATTTTGAAGTGCATCGTTTAGAAATTGAATAACGTAGGTGGAGTCACAAAGACGTTCAAACATCGATGCGGTTGAAAGCTCATCAAGTAGCGTTCTGATGTCGTAATGATGTTTTACGGCCATTTTGATCATAGAGAACGCATCATCGTACTCTTCCATTTCAGTGAAAATCCCACACGGTAAAAAAGATGAGGGCGTTTTTAACGCCGTGGGGTAAGGCTCGTTTTAGTGCAAGTCGATTTCGTTTTTTATCGACGGGAAGATTGGTGTTTTTGTGGAGGAAAAAGTATAAAACATTGGGATAAACGCAGGTTCTGGGAGGTAATTCGATAGGAACATTGAGCACCTTTTCAAGAATTTTAACGCCTTTTTTGTGTTATTTTTTATTAGATACTAAATCGAATCCTTTTAAGAAAAACCCTTCTAAGTAATTCTTATCCCGAATATTATTTGCAACTTTTTTGAAAAGTTCAGAATCCAGGTCTTCAATGATTTCGAAAAAGAGACGATTTAATCTGCTATTTTCATCAATTGGGTCTAGTCGTCGGGGACAGAGGTTTTGACTGTTTGAATTCAATTTTTTGTCTCCAAATTCGGATAGCTTTTGGCAAGCTTCTTACGGGCTGCTTTTACGTCAAACATCCAATTAATATGGGCTTTGGTCTTATTTCTTTCGTTCACCCAGGCCTGGGTTTCTAAACGAAGTTTATCAATATCTGCAATTCGGCGATCCAAACATTGCCGCGAAAAAACACAAATTTCTATCTCGACCATATTCAGCCAGCTGGCATGTTTAGGTGTATAATGAAATTCTATTCTGCGACAAATTCGACGCGCCTCCTCAGGCGGAAAAATTTTGTATAAAGATGCTGGCGTGTGCGTATTGAGATTGTCCAAAACGACACGAATACAATCGGCATCAGGATAATGTACGTCCACCAAATCTTGTACCCCAAGGGCACTTCCTACGGGCGCATGCATTTTTCGAAATCTGCATGGGTACGCCGCTTGGTTATTTTTACGTGGCGCCAAGGTGAATTCACGTTCAAAAAAACAAACGCGTTTGCGGTCCCTTTTCTTTTATATTCGTAATCATAACGTGCTGTGGAACCGGGCTTTGCGGGTATCGGAACACGTGTATCGCCAATACGTTGCACCGAGGTTTCGTCAAAAGAAATAACAGGCCGTTTAAGGTCTGGCTTTTCAGCATATAGGTCTAAAATATCTTCCATATTTGCTACAAAATATCCATCGACCTCGGCAATACACGACATTCTTTTTTGCCAGGGTTTAAGCTCGTTTTCCTTGAGACGGCGTCCAATTGTTTTTGCCGATATCGACGAAAGATCACTCAAAACAATCAACTTATCAGCGAGTAATTGCAGGGTCCATTTTGCCCGTCCTAAAGGTGGTTCCGAGCACGCCGTAGCGATGAGAAGGGCTTCCTCGCTCCCCGTTAATTTACGAAAAGTATCGGGTCGTTTATTTTCATTAAGCGCGTGATCAATTCCCCCTTCGGTGTAGCGCCTTTTTATACGGTACACACTTGAAACACTGGTCCCTAAAATGCGGGCAATTTCTTTGTTTTGTTTCTCGGAGTGGGCAAGTAAAAGAATCCGAGCTCGACGAAGTTTTCTGGCGCTATGCGTGCCCTTTTTTAAGAGTGCGGTGAGTGTATTATGTTCGTTTTCTTTCAATTCTATGCAAAAGCGAATATTGATAAATCCTCCTTATATTAAGAGCTAGAATTGGATCAGAATCAGGATGAAAAGGCGATCAAACTCACCAAAAAACAAGGCCAATATCTGACTTACATTTATTATTACACCAAAATTAACGGTCGCTCTCCGGCCCAAAGTGATATGCAGTTTTACTTTAAAGTGTCTCCACCTTCGGTCCATCAAATGGTCCTAAAGCTTGAAAAGGAGGGGTTGATTGAAAGAACGCCAAGAGTTGCTCGTTCAGTAAAAGTCTTGCTAGATCCTAAACTTTTGTCCAAATTGGAGTGATCTTCAAACGATCAAAACTTCTGTCCCCGACTACTAGTATGATCCTTTTCTGAGGAATGGAAAGTGAATGGTAGCCCCGCAGACGGGATAAAGGTGCGCCCCGCTGTGGTGCGAGAAGCCCGCCCTTGGGGTACGCCGTAGGTCCTTTTCTTACGCCTAAATGTAAATTTCGAAGGTCAGTTGAGATCTAGTGTGATCAAAAACGGTGGGATTCTAGTATGACCATTCATTGTGTCCTTGTGGTATTCGAGGGGATTTTTGTTCGGAAGAGAAACTCCCTCTCCCTCTGGGAGAGGGCTGGGGTGAGGGCGATCA
>JALSKP010000200.1 GCA_026988815.1 Myxococcales bacterium
GTATCGGTGCAACCTCTCCGATCAACGATCGTTACGTTCGTCACGACGACTATCATTACATTCTTGAATTGGATGCCAACGATAACATCATCGGCGGCGAATGGGTCGGAGCGTCAAATCTTGACCATCCGGATTTTATTTGGACGCCTACCGGACAAACTTCTGGAAATCCCTACATCTCGATCGACGAAGTACGAAAGCTTATCGAATTGAGTCGCGAAGATGAAGATACGGATACCAACAATAACGGCGCCTTCGTTTACACTAGCAACGACACAGTAGACATTCCCGATAGCGATCCAAATGGAGCAAAAAGCGTTCTCACCTCGACCGATGCTGGCGAAATCAAAAGCATCACGATCGACCTCAACGTTGAGCACACTTACCGCGGCGATCTTCTCATTCAACTTCGACACGGTTCAGGAATCGCAACGATCTTTGATGGACAAAACGAAGCCAATGGTTGGGAAGATAATGTTGAAATTAGCGGCGCGGCAGTCGAAGGATTCCTTGGCGCTAAAGTCGAAGGCGAATGGGAGTTACTCATTGTCGACAATGCTTCCGTCGATACGGGTTCATTGAAGAGCTGGGAACTAAAAATCGAAACCAAATAGTTTTGAAGCAATTTCGACTCGACGGCCTCGGCCGTTTTTTTTTGCTCGAAATTTTCTTAAAAGAGGTTGATTAAACACCTCCATCTCCATATTAATCGTCTATGAATACCAAAGGCGACAACAAAAAGAAGAGAGATTCCTTACAGGCTTTTCTTATTTTCGCAGCGATTCTGCTAGTGGCCTTGAGCGCTCTAGAAAACTGGCGGCGCTCAAGAATAGAAGAAGGCGAAGTAAGGGCAGGGCAGCTCACAGCTAAGATTGGAGCTGGTTGTACGGTTCATTCGACGGGTTTTAAAGGGGACGTTTTTCTCTTCTATTGCCCCGAGGAAAAAAATACACTCGCCTTATCTGAACGGATTCGAAACTTGGGTCTTCAGTATTTTTTCATCAAAACATCGTATGGAAGGTTACAGTGTCGGGAGAAATGCGAGCCGATAAAAACGGATACATAAGGCTCAGGTAAAAGAATCTCGTCAACCACCAATTCTACGTTTATTTAGGCGATCTCGGAGAGGCTGTTTTCTACAAGAATATTTTTTCGCATCAGATCTTCCAATTCTTGGGCAGCTTGAAGGTCAGTTTTTGGACACGCATGAATCAATATATCAATCGTTGTCGATTGGATGAGCCCTTCCAGAAGAGGCTGAACGGCAGTCGTTTCAGGTAAATCCATGTTTTCAGCATCCGAAGAAATCGAGACCAGGACAGGATCTTTGGGAAGGGCTTCTCGGGTGAGGGGGAATTCATCCGCTTCTTGAACAGCATGGAGGATAACGTTGGCGAGGTTTTCGAAAGAATGGTTCTTGGAACCCCGTATTTTTTCTAAGGCGACGAATCTGAAGGTGCCGCCGTCTTCTCGCATCGAACGGTAAAAGGCTTTTCGGCTCGCAAGCCCGTTAGGACCGATGGTTTTGACCAAGTCACCGCGATGAAAGGAATAGACGTATTCACCGTCAGCAACGGTAACGTAGAGTTTTCCGGTACGACTATTCTGATGAAGGTTCATGAGAATATCGGAAAGGATGAGGTAGGAAAGATCGCCTGAGAATCCAATGATTTCATCACTGGATTTCTGGGATTCGAGGAGCTCGGCAATATCCATTGCACGGTTTAATCTCGCCGCCAATTCGTCGACCTCAAAAGGTTTTGAAACGTACTCAAGCATTCCAGCGTTGAGGGCCGTTGCAACACGTTCACCATCCGCGGAATCGGCGAGTAAAACGAATCGCTCTTTGGCTCGACTCGCACCCATTGCTAGGTAGGACTCGATACCATCAACAATACTCTCTACTTCGTCGAATACAACTAACTCAAAACGTCCCCGCCCTCCAACAGCAGTTAAATCATCGTCGATGGAAACATCAAAACCATAATCTGGTAGGATGTTTTGTAAGAGTTCTAAGGTTTCGCCATCCGGACCCACGAGAATAATACGCCGGTCTTTTTTGTTATCGTTCTTTACCAAAAACTTCTCTTTTTTTTCCTTGCCGCATTATGCCTGGTTCAGTCGAAATTGGCAACGCGTTCGATCCGAATAGCTCATCTTAGTTTACGAAGAAATTTTTCAATCGCCGCGTTGACGAGATCCGGTAGCTCAAGGGGCGCAATATGGGTTCCATTGGGCACCACCAAGAGCTCCGAATGCGGAATCATTTCGTGCATCTCCACCGAGCGATATGAGGGCGTAAAGGTATCCCGCTCGCCGGTAATAATGAGCGTCGGCGTATCGATATCTGGCAAAAAATCTTCTGCGGAATGCTCCGCCAATTCCTTCAGCATCGCGATGTAAACACGAATGTCCATTTCGGCGACGTGTTGCAAATACGGAAGAAAATCAGAATGACGAACCAAGGTTCCATTGATTTCAGCTTTGGAAAGCAAGGCCGACAACTTGCTTGGCATAATCGTCTTCCAAATAAATTGGAGCTGATTTGGCGCTGCATTTACAGCCATGTCGATATAGGGCAACAATTTTCCAAGCGTGTCATCATTCTTCAGGGTATCCAAAGGGCGCTTGTAGGTTCCACAAATCGGAATTAGCGACTTCACTCTATCGGGATGGAGGTTGCAGAAGGAGAGGATGACCTGAACGCCCATCGAATGTCCCAAAAGATGGACTTCTTCCAGATCAAGTAGATCGAGAAGACGCAGTAAATCGTCGCAAAGATCTTGCATGGATACGGCTTGGGGATCTGCTGGATCTTCACTCTCGCCGTGTCCGCGATAATGCCATCTGACGATATGGTATTCTTCGTGAAAATGGTCGATGAGATAAGGCCAAATAAATCCGTCGCATGCAAATCCATCACATAAGATCAAAGGAATTTCTCCTTCAGGAAGTTCATGTGTGTCTGCATTCCACGATGTTGCAAACCAGATCTCGGTACCATCAAGGGCGCTAAAGTAGGAAGAATATGTCATTGATTTTGACTCAAATCAGAAAGAAGAAAAAGGGGATGAAGCTTAACACCCACCTTGGCAAGATTTTCTGCGCCGCCTGATTCGCGATCGACCACACAGAAGGCGTGTTCAATATGGTAACCATCTTTACGAAGTGCTTCAATGGCGAGCAAGGTTGAGCCGCCCGAAGTCACGACATCATCGACAACGACGATAGAGGAAGCAGGGGAAATTCCCCCTCCTTTTTCAAGTTGCTTTTGGGTGCCGTGTGCTTTGGCTTCCTTGCGAACAATGATCGCATGGAGTGGGGTTTGGCTTGAGAGGGACGCGATTGAGATTGCGGTAAGGAGAGGGTCGGCTCCCAAGGTCATTCCGCCAACGGCGCTTAAAGCGGAGCCGCCATATTTTTGAATGTCCTTGTAGAGCAATTCGCCGATTAAGGAGGCGCCGTCGGCTCTTAATGCGGTTTTTCTAACGTCTAAATAAACAGAACTTTGCTCGCCGGAGGCGAGGGTAAAATGTCCAAATGTTAAGGAATGTTTCAGAAGAAGCGCTCTGAGGTGCTCATACCGCGTTGGGGTAGGCTGGCGACTTTGGGGCATTTTACTCGGATTCCTCGAGTCGTTTGATGAGTTGGGCTTTGGTGCCTTTCGTGGAAAGATCGTAATCCTGACACAGCTCCCGAAGCTCCTTTACGGTGAGCTCGTTGAGATCATCGATTTCTTCGTACTCGTCCTCGTCTGCACTTGGCTCGGGCTCAGGCTTTGGAGTAGCTTTAGGCGCAGGCTTTGGAGTAGCTTTAGGCGCAGGTTTGGTTTGCGGGCTGCTTTTCTTTTGTGGACGAGTAGGAACCTCGCCGTCGAGATCCATGATGACATCGCCGGAAAGTTGGGCTCCAGCTTCCATACGTAACGAGGCTGTTTCGATATCGGCGACAACTCTTGCGCTCTGTTCAAGAACGAGGAGGCTCGATGCGTTGATTGTTCCTTGAACATGCCCGATTACGATGACTTCTTTGGCAATCAAGGTTCCATGGACCTGCCCATTTTCAGCTACAATTACGTTCGCGTTGATGGTTATGGTGCCGTCAACACGTCCATAGATGGTGAGGTCTTCGTCGCCACTGATTTGGCCTTCTACTTTTATATTCGGTCCAATAGTGGTCATTATTAATCCACGTCCATGTCAATATGGCCCTTAAAACCGGCACCATCCGCAATAAGAATTCTAGGGGATTTAATATCGCCTACCATTTTTCCGTCTGCCTTGATTTCTACACGGTCCGAGGCAACGATGTTCCCTGTAACGTGTCCTGAAATTTCGATTTCTTCGGTATTAATATCCGCTTCAACAACGGCACCGTTAGCGATGACGACGGATGACTGAAGAGAGATTTTTCCTTTTACACATCCTTCAACGATAACGGGCTCGTTTCCCGAAATTTCTCCGTCGATGGTGATGCTTTTGCCGATGACTGTTTCTGCCATTGCTTGTCCTTGGTATTGGTAAATGAACTTACTTTTTTAGTTTGATGGGATATCAACTTCCATATCGATATTTCCCTTAAATCTTGCGCCTTCTTCGATAACAATGCGGGGAGCTCGAAGATTTCCTGTCACCGCACATCCTGCGACTAAGGTGATGGAATTTCTTGCAATTACGTTTCCCTTAAGCGTGCCACGAATCGTGATTTCAGTGGATTCCACGTCTGCGATGACGCTTCCTTGGGCCTCAACTACGACGTGGTTTGAGAGGACAATGGAGCCAATAACTTGTCCAAGAATTGAAATTTCTTCGTCACCGGTGATGCGTCCTGAAACAACACTTCCCGACCCAATGATACATTCTGCCATGTTAAGATCCTTTGGCTTTCGCCGTTGATATTAATCCTCGAGGATTCGTCCGAGTTTTAGCATTGAATTGTTGGAGCGGCAAGAATTGAAATTTATTTAAGGACTATCAATTCTTCCATCCAAAGCTGAACCCCAACATTGAATCTCGCCAGCCTCGGTGAGCCCACATGCATGGGCACCTCCAGCGCTAATCTTTTTAAACCTCGTGCTCGGTGGATTGGTTCGACCACTTCCCGACCGTCCCCAACATTTCGTCACTCCGCTCTTAGAAATAGCACAGGCATGCTCTTTTCCAACGCTGAGTTCTTCATAGAGATCCTCAGGCGGACTTAAACGCGAATTGAGTGCCGAGCCCCAACATTTTATTTTTCCATCATTTTGGATCGCACAAGTGTGGGCCAATCCGCCGTCGACGGTAATGTAGCTTCCTTCAGGAACGTCCAATTGACCGTCGCGGTCCCATCCCCAACATTGGATCGAGGCATCTTCTTTTAGCGCACATGTATGGTATTCACCGCATCCGTAGTTATCACTCGATTTCAGGATATCGGCTACTTGGGATTGACCTTCATTATCCTGTCCCCAGCATAGAAGGTTGGATTCTACGACAGCACAAGTATGAAAACCACCTGAGACGAGGTTTTTCGCAGGTTCGGAGAACGCCATCGTCATCGCGCCCCAACACATGGTTTCATTGTTCGTTTTGATCGCACAACAATGTTCGGAACCACACGCGATTTCTTTAAAAGCACCGCTCGGCGGTGTGCTTTGACCTTTATCGTTCTTTCCCCAACATTTAATACTTTCATCCTCTATAAGGATCGCGCAACTATGAGCGCCCCCTACCGAAATAGCGGAAAAAATCGTTGGCGCGCAAGAGCTCATATCAATTTGGCATACCCTACAGATGGGCGCTTTATTGATGCCGCCCATGTTACATACAGCGCCGCCGAGGTCCTCGCCCTCACATTCTTCTTCCCCTTCAATGACTCCGTCACCACAACAAGCGATTCTGCACGAAGAACCGCAGCTGGGCGCGTTGCCATTATTACAGAAATTTTCGTTTGAAAACGCGTTGCCATCACATTGCTCATCGCCTTCTAGGATTCCATTCCCACACTCAAAACAGTTATTTTTTAAGGTGCAATTTGGGTTGCACACCAAGGAGCCGCCCTTTGGGCACATTTTTCCGTTTAAGTTGGTGCCATCGCATTCTTCCAAGGGATCGATCTTTCCATTGCCGCATGATTTTGTGGGGATGCAGGTGCTCTTATCGTAGCGACACATGGTTGTGCATCCTGGGCTTCCACTTTCGCCTAACCCCAGCATCTTGCACGTTCCTCTGGTCAACACGCCGTCACATTCTTCTCCTTCATCGAGAATATTATTGCCACAAGCCGGCGCCGTATCCTCCATTCCCATATCGTGTTGGGAATCAAGAGTGATCCAGATTCCTTTTTCGCATTGTTTTCCTCTGGCTTTATCGCCCTCTTTGCATGCAAACTCACTCGAAGTGAACGAACAGGAGAGACTGAGAGAAAGAATCGAAAATAGAAAAAATCGTGTCATTTTTACAGGGGGTTTAGGGTAGAACAGAGGGCGCATCGGACTGTCCTTCAATATCACGTCCCCAGCAATGTATATTTCCATCAGCGTCGACAGCACAGGTATGTTTTTTTCCAGCACTTAGCTGGCTGAATGCTTTGGTCTCCAAGTTCACGGGGAGGTCTCGTTGCCCCTCATCATTTTTTCCCCAACATGTCACATATCCCGTCGTATCGGCGATCACGCAACTGTGTAAATCGCCAACGTCAAGATATACAAAGCTTCCAGCGGGAGAACTAAGATTTCCGTCGCTCGCCACACCATTGCATTCTATTTGGAGTTGAGAGTTGATTGCGCAAAGAAAATCTTTGCCCACCGAAACTGATTTAAAACCGAGGTTTAAATTGGGGCTATCGAGCTGCGTTCCCCAACAGGAGATACCTCCATCTATTTTTCTTAAGGCACACCCGAGCTTATCCCAGGATGAAACACTACGAAAACCATTTGGGTGGATGGCGGGCATTGTTCGGCCATCGCTCGCGTCGCCCCAACACGCCAGCGCGCCGTTCATGCCAATGACGCAGGCGTTGTCCTTTCCTGCGCTGAGTTCTACGAAATTACCCTGGGTTGGATGATTGATTCTATCTGATCTACCCCAACATAAAATACTCTTGGTGTCTTGTAAGGCGCAACTGTATTCCTTTCCCGCTTCAACGGAGAGGAAATTTTTTGTTCTTGGCGTGTCGCTCACTTCTTGTTGGGTGTTAGCG
Organism: Myxococcales bacterium; assembly: GCA_026988815.1. GTDB lineage: Bacteria > Myxococcota_A > Bradymonadia > Bradymonadales > Bradymonadaceae > CALJNB01. The sequence continues at coordinate 7,183 of JALSKP010000200.1, forward strand.
CCCCAACAGGTGATCGATCCATCACTTCGGTGCGCGCAACTATGTCCATCACCTGCTGAAACCTGGTCGAATACTGCCCGACAATTTTTATCTTGGATCTGACATTGTCGAGTACACTCAAGAATGCCCTGGGAGGCATATCCACGAACATCGGTGCATGTGAGTCCACCGAACTTCGTGCCGTCGCATTTTTCGGCCCCCTCAATGTTGCCATCACCGCACTTGGAACAATCGCTTTTATCGAGCGTGCAGGAAGTGGAGCATTTTATCTCTCCATCTGCATCACACACTGCTCCGTTTAATGCGTCCGTGTCGCATTCCTCGCCTTCGTTGATGACGCCATCTCCACACATAAAACATGTGCTCGTATCAAGCACACAATTGCTGGTGCATTTTATTTTCCCTCCGCTAAATTTGTCTACACCCGCACAGGTGATCCCATCTCGAAAAACCTGTTGATCGCATTCTTCGCCCTCGTCCAAACTGCCATTATTGCAGCTATTTCGAACACAGTTTGTTGTGTCAAAGGTGCAATCAACACACCCCAACGCTCCGTTATCAAACCCTAAAGCCTTGCACGTTTGGGTGGTCGTTCCGTCACAATCCTCTCCCTCGTCAACGTTATTATTTCCGCATAGATTGGGTAGATCGGGGATGTCCAAATCAATGCCCATATCGCCTTTGCCGGGGAGATCTGGATCTATGCTGGCGTCTTTTTTCTTTGAAGAGTCAGGTTTGGAGATCCAAATACCATCTTCACATATTGCATCATCGCTTTTGTCAGTGGGCTGACAGACAAACTGACTTGAAGTAAAGGAACAACTCGAAAGAAAAATGAAAATCAGAAGAGGCTTCATTTGGATCCATTAGATGGGTTTTATCCAATCATAACGCCAGACAAAATTCCTTCAAGTCATTGAATACAAACACCCGCTAGACATGTTCCAGATGTCGCACCGTCTATACAGATCATTGCTTCGCAAGCGCCAAGTTGGAGAGGCATTGCGCATGGACAATCGCAGGCGTCGCCGTGCTCATCCATATCGGTATCGGTTTGGTTTGGGTTACTGATATTCACGCAGTTATCACAAACATCACCAACGTTATCATCGTCGCTATCGCGTTGGTCTGGATTGGAGCTGGTTTCACAATTGTCGCATACATCCCCAACGCCATCATCATCGCCGTCGTTCTGATTTGAATTCGACAGGGTCGGACAATTGTCGCAAAGATTACCGATACTATCATTGTCAGAATCGGCCTGATTGACGTTTGAAATGTTTATACAGTTATCGCAAATATCTCCGATTTCGTCGTTATCTGTGTCTGTTTGCGCACCTGCAAGGGATGGGCAATTGTCGCAGATATTTCCTACGCCGTCGTTATCAGAATCAGCTTGGTTCGCGTTGGCATCGTTCGGGCAGTTATCGCAGAGGTTTCCATCGCCATCATTGTCAGAATCGACTTGGTTGACGTTCTCCACATTCACACAATTATCGCAAAGATTACCGACACCATCGCCATCAGAATCGGCTTGATTGGAATTGGAGGTGTTTGGACAATTATCGCAAACGTCCCCTTTGCCATCGCTGTCCGAATCGTTCAAATTCGTGCTGCTGAATGCAGGGCAATTATCACAGAGATTGCCTATTCCATCGCCGTCTGAATCTGCCTGATTTCCATTGGCAACCATGGGACAATTATCGCACGCGTCTCCGTCTCCGTCGTTGTCGAGATCAACTTGGGTCGAGTTGGAAATGGTTGTACAATTATCGCAGACATTACCCACACCATCGCTATCCGAATCGACCTGATTAGCGTTTGCCATCGAAGGACAGTTATCGCATACATCGCCGTCACCGTCGTTGTCACGATCGGCTTGATCGACGTTCTGAGTCTCTGGGCAATTATCACATGCGTTACCTAATCCATCGTTATCACTATCGGTTTGAATGGGGTTTTTGGTGGAAACGCAGTTGTCACACACATCGCCGATATCGTCACCATCGGAATCGTTTTGGGTTGTATTTAGTGCGTTTTTGCAATTATCGCACGCATCCCCAACTGTATCATTGTCGGTGTCGATTTGGTTTGGATTTATCGTGCTGATGCAATTATCGCAGGCATCTCCCACTCCGTCGTTATCGCCGTCGACTTGGTTTGGATTTTTCAAACCTAGACAATTATCTGTCTGGTCAGGGATTCCGTCTTCGTCTTCGTCGGGCACACATCCATTGTTGGAGCACGTCTCTCGAGCTGCACATAACCCGCATTCAACCATGACATCTTTTCCTTCGCAGACGTTCACCGCAGTAATCTGCCCACATGTCGCGTTTTGGGCACCACACAGAGCATCATCGTCTTGGTCGGGGCACCTGCATAGATTGGATTGTTCCTCATTACCGGAGGGGCAAATCATTTCATTCATACATGTCCCGCATGCGACGCTTCGTGGGACCCCACAATTATCATCTTTGGTCACATCTCCACAGTTTTTGCCCACCCGCATGCAAAAATCAACGTCTTTTTCGGGCTCGCATTTGCACTCATTTTTTTCGCATAAAAAATCGGCCAATGCGGGACAGCTTCCGCAATCCTCTTGCCTCGAAACGCCACAATTATCTTCGGCTCGTACAACTTCACAATTTTTCGAAAGACGCTGGCAAAATACCGCTGCGCTTTCTGGCGTGCACATGTCAGAATCTGTTCCACCGTCTATATCTGTTCCAATATCAACTTTAGGCTCGCCCATATCAACGGGTAAAACACCTAGTTTGCCCACCCAAACACCACTTTTGCAAACGCGCCCTTGATCATCTTTTGCGCCCTCTTGGTCGCACGAAAATTGGCTCGATTCAAAGCTACAAGAAAAGGAAAATAGTGCGATAAAAGAGACGATTAGAGTCTTCATGATTCATCCATAAATATGTGTTTTCTCACTCTAACGAGATTCTGTTTCTCTTCAAGCCACAAAGTCACTATTCCGATTGAATGAAAAGAAGTCCCCTCTACCTCTGGGCTAGGGTCATTTGTGCAGCTCCGCTTTAGAGGGTCGCCAACGAAAGCAAGTTCTCTCAAAATCCCGCTGATATGGATCACACTACGTTCGAATAAAATGCGTCATCGCATTGTTCGATCGTGGTCAACATGATAGGCATCGAAGGTCTAACTCCAAATTAATTAAGACGAGAAAACATGGAAAAATTTGTTATTCAAGGTGGTCATCCTCTCAGCGGAACGCTCATTCCTAGTGGGTCCAAAAACGAGGCCTTGCCCTGCCTAGCCGCCACACTACTCACCGATGAGGTGATTACTTTAAAAAACGTGCCCAGAATACGCGACGTTGAAGTGATGCTTGATGTGCTAGGCGAACTTGGAGGAACCAACGAATGGATTGAAGATGACGTGGTTCGTATCTGCAATAAAAACGTCAAAACAACGACGCTCGACGTCGAACTTTGCTCAAAAATCCGCTCTTCCATCCTTTTCGCAGGTGCGATGTTGGGACGATCTGGAGATTGTATCCTTCCCCCACCCGGCGGCGATGTTATTGGAAGGCGGCGACTCGATACACATCTCCTCGCCTTGGAAGCCCTGGGCGCTGAGGTCGATATGAGCTCCAAAGTTTATCATTTTAAAGCCCCCGATTTGTGTGGCGCCGAAATTTTCATGGATGAGGCATCCGTCACCGCAACGGAAAACGCCATTATGGCCGCTGTTGGCGCAAAAGGT
>JALSKP010000201.1 GCA_026988815.1 Myxococcales bacterium
CAAGGGCTATGCAGAATGCTAAAAGCGATGGGCGCCCATATCACTGGCATCGGCACAAACATTCTCTACATCGACGGCTCAAAAGGACTTTGGGGCTGTGAACATACCATCGGTCCTGATTATTTGGAAATCGGCTCTTTTGCGGGATTGGCTGCCGTTACCGGCGGCGAGTTAACCATCAAAGGTATTGTCCCCGAAGACCTGCGAATGATTACCCTGATGTTCGATAAACTCGGGGTGACAATGGAAGTGCAAGGAAATGACCTTTACTTGCCGCCCAATCAAGATCTTGTCATCAAAGACGATCATGGGAATCAAATTACTAAAATCGACGATGCACCGTGGCCCGCTTTTCCAACCGATTTAATGTCGATCGCAATTACGGTCGCCACCCAATCAAAAGGGACCGTTCTATTCTTCGAGAAAATGTTTGAAGGACGCATGTTTTTCGTTGATTCCTTGATCGCCATGGGCGCAAGAATTGTATTCTGCGATCCCCATCGTGTGGTCGTTGTTGGAGCCAGCCAACTCTACGGCTCGACGCTTGAATCACCAGATGTGAGAGCTGGAATGGCGTTATTAATCGCCGCCCTTGCCGCAAAAGGGGAAAGCACAATTTATAATATCCGTCAGATCGACCGAGGATATTCCAATGTGGATGAAAAGTTACGTGCCTTGGGTGCTAAAATCGAACGCCTTCCTGCCAACGATTGAGATCGATTAAGAGGGGAGGGGATTCAGTCCGTTTTCGAGCAATCTACGCCGTCTTTTTTTCCACCTTCTTTGACTTCACCTTTCCATTTTGACCAACGACGTCCGCTCTTTTCTCGCGTCATCTTAAACCGGTGAACGGCACATAAGGTGAGATCTTGATCGACGATTTTTTTCAATCTTAGCCCGCACGCAAAGCCTGAGAAGGATTGGGTTTTTTCATCGTCCTTGGTTTCCGTTTTAATTTTTCCTTCAATACGAAGACGCCCCGATTCGATTTTTCGAAAGTAACGCGCCAGAGATTTAACTGCAATATTGGTTTCCTTTCCATATCTCTTTCGTAGTGTCGGACAGGATTTACCTGCCGTGTTTTTGATTAACGAGATAATTTCGGCCGCCTCGGCCATTTTATTGATTCGCTCTTCTTGTTTTTCTAGCTTGGCTACATTTGAGTCATAATCACTTTGGATCTCTTCCTGAAGTTTTTCGCTCAACGCTTGGTTGGGCTCAATCGACTTTTTAAAGGTGTTGTAATCCGCAGCTTTTGCCCGTGCTCGAATGATTTTTTTCCTGAGAACTTGAATATTCTCGATATGGTCGCGAACCCCTTCTTTTCCCAACTTACGACGATAATCCAACGCTTCTGAGGCTTTGGTTAACAGGCGAGTACTGTCTCTTTCCGTCTTATTCAACTTGGGATTGATGTCGCCCACCGTCAAATTGAGTTCTTCCATCCAAGGATCAATAGCCGTCGAAAATGAATTGAGCATGCGCACATCTTGCAAGTCGCCCGACGTGATGCAGTTCTCCAACTCGCGGAATTCCAGAAATTTCGTATTCGTATCAAAGCAGGCTTTTACGTCTTCAAACCCCTCCAGTGTTTGGTTTAACTCGTCGACTTTTGCGTGGTGATTTCCGAAAAATTCAGCCAAATCTTCAAGTTCATAGGTCAGGGGCTCGGTGACATGGGCTTCATACTCATTACAGTATGTCCGCCAATCGTCGTCCAAAAAACTACCGAAACTTCCCGGGCTTTTGGATTCGCATTTTTCGGCATTCGAACACGCCGATAACGTGATTAAAGCCGCAATGGCGAGGGTGAGGTATTTCATAATTTTCCCATTCAAAGTGTGTGCATTCATGTCTTATCGAAAACCATCATCTTCGGCAACGAACAATCGCTTTGCTAATGTTGGGTTTCCTTGCTTTGCTCCATCAACAGCAACCTACTGTGCTTCAATCAAGCGTGGAGAACTTGCTTAAAAGATTCCAAGAATCTTGTGTTTTCATCGGGCGAACCAAGACTTATCCGCAAAAAAGGATCCAACCCATATCCTTTCAAAGGACGAACGATAACGCCTTTTTTCAACAAAGAAGTATAAATTTGAGAACCCGAAATCGGCGTCTCAATCAACACAAAATTGGTTTGCGAGGCAATCGCTCTCACGCCCGCAAGACTCGCCAATCCGTCAAAAAGCGCCTGTCGAACGGCGCGGTTTTGCGTCACCGTCTTCTCGACGAATTCACGATCTCCAAGGGATGCGATTGCTGCCACTTGCCCAATAAGATTGCAGTTAAAAGGCTCTCTAATACGATTGATGTAATCGATAAGATGAGGTGGACCCACCGCATATCCAACACGTAATGCAGCCAAGGCGTAACACTTGCTGAAGGTGCGAACGAGGATCAAATTCTCTCGCGTCTTACGGAGATCCAAGGCACTCGAAAAAGCCGGGTCGTCGATAAACTCAACGTAGGCCTCGTCCACGACAACCAAAATATCTTTGGGAACCTTCTTCAAAAAAGACGTCAATGTGTCGGCAGGAATCAAGGTTCCCGTCGGGTTATTCGGGTTGGCGATGATGATCAACTTCGTCGTCTCGCGAATCGCATCAAACATCTTGTCCAAGGATTGCTCAAAATCGACGGTCGATACATCGACCACATCAAAGTCCACGCCAAAGGATTTCAAAATAATAGGATAGGCAATAAAGGCGTACTTAAATATCAACGCACTATCTTTCCCCGGCCGAAGAAAACAACGCGCAATCAAATTTAAAACTTCATTGGATCCATTTCCCGTGATCACCTCCGACATCTCCACATCGTGAAAGGTAGCCAAGGTTTGGCGAAGCTCAAATGCCGCCCCATCCGGATACAGGTGAAGCGAAGAAACAGCTTTTTTCACAGCCTCCATCGCCTTGGGACTTGGACCCATAGGATTCTCATTGGACGCCAACTTGATAGCGTTCGTGACACCATATTCGCGCTCTAATTCGCTAATGGGTTTACCAGGTTGGTAGGCTTTTAGAGTTTCAATAGATTGGATGACATTCATGGGAGGACCGTCGTTTGGGTTTTAAAATCTACATTTTTTAAAATGTCGCACCCTTTTTTGGCGATGACAAGTACACATATTTCGCCTCCCCTTTCTATCAAAAGCACCCGCTTTCGATGGCTCTTCCATTTGCACAAAATCCTGGACTAAACAGCGTTGGTCCGTGCTGACGAAAAACCTGCCCAGAAATCTCTGGCGATCGGACAATCGAAGCTGGACCCAGCGGCGAGTAAAGGACGCTGTCGATTTCTTCGCCGTCAAAAACCAAGCGTACGATTCCACCCGAATTTGAAAAGCCAAACGCACGATTGGAAATCAAGGCATTTGAAAGCGAGCTCGACCCTCCGCCAAACACGACCACAGAACCCCTCGCCTTCAAACACGTCGAGGTAAACGCAAACTTGGCGCGCGTTCCGTTTTCAATACGCAAACCGGCAAGGTTGATGCGTTCTTTCTTCGTGTTTACAATTTCGACAAATTCGTCATCGCGCGCGTCGCGAACGCCGTCATGGTTGGAATCGCCGGACATGCCGTCAGGCACGTCAAAAAGAATCTCATTGATTTTGATGTCCCCGCGTTGAGGAGAACGACCACAGGACGCCGCGTGCTGGTCATTTTTTTCAGACACCTGGAGTGTTTTATTGGTCTCGCACCTTCCCGCAAAACAGATGTCCTTGGTGTCGCAATCTGAACTTGTCGAGCACTCCAAAAAATTGCCGCAGGTCGAGAAGAGAAGGAGCCAAAGCGCGGGTAGGATGGCTTTATTAATCGTAAACATCATTTACCCTTGCCTTTGTTTTTCAAAAACCAACCCCCGCTAATCGCGTCAAAATAAAACTCCAGCGCGCTTAACTTCGTTTGTGCTTTCTCATCCAATGTTCCTTTTTTTCGGTTTTTTTCGAGTGCTTTCCACTGCGCAAAACGCGTTGCCAGATTTTCAAAAAGCGACAATTTCTGATCTCGTCGTTTGGCCCGTCGGCTTTCGATGGCCATTTCGTCAGAATGAAAAAGCGTGTTTCCAAAATTCCACCGCAAGCGAAGCGAGAGTTCGATTTTCTCATCTCGCCCAGAATCGACTTGGGCCTGGGTCCATTCGTGTAAAAGATCTCCTTTGTCATCTCGAAAAAAATTACTTTTCTCCCGACTATTTGCGTCCCAACGACGTCCTCCACTACCCTCGATAACGACCTTGGGCAGAAAAGCGGATGCCCGTGCTCGAGACGTCCATTCGTCGATCGGCCCGTCGAGCTCCAATTGAACAAGGGCGCGAACGAGCAAGCCCTCAAAAAGATCTTCTGCATGAAGGGTGAGCGGAAAAAAGAAAAGAAATAGAAAAAGGATAAAACGCACGCGGACCTCCCAGATGTGTACAACACCTTATCGTCCATTGTGAAAAAACGTTTCAGCGATTTCTTCAAGTGATTAAAATAGAACAGGAAAGTAAGAATCTAGAACCTGATTTTTTAGTTCTATTGAGGCTTTGCTCAATTCAACGATTCGCGGTTGAATTCAGCCATTCATCGTTCCCAACATCCAGTTGAAACCGAACGTCGAAAATGAATGGACATTTTAAGTGATGGGGCGAAAAATTCGACTCTTTCTTCGAATTGAGAGGTTCAGAAAGGAAAGGAAAAGGGATAAAAAACACACTTGAAGGTGTATGGTTTTCTTCCGCAAGGTTCCAATTTTAGTTTGCCCGGTAGGCGTTGTAGGTCTCCAACATGAGATCATAAATCGTATCATCGGAAGGTGTGGGACCAACTTGAGAAATGTCAGCGCGAAAGGAGGCGATCAAATCGCGAACAGGTTTCCGGAACTCCTCGTCGATGGTCCAAAACATTGCCGTGAGTCGAGACACATCGCCGTGAGGATCGATGGTATAACTGACAACTTTATCCAAGTCTGAAAGGCGGCCCTGTTCTTTGATACCGTCCACAAAGGCTCGGATTTTTGCACGAAAGGCCTGCGTTGTAGAATGGTCGTGCAAGGACCAACCTTGGTCATTTTCTTTACCAACGATTCTCCCTTTGAAAAGGGTTTGCGTGAGTCCAGCCGAGAAACTATATTTTACAAAAATTTCAACAAGCTTTCCGGCTTCAACATTAATGTCATGTTCCAGGGGAACAAAAACTTTATGATAGCCCGCGTGACTTGCCAGATAAATATTGTCTTTTGAAATTTCGACGAGCGTTGAAAGTCGTAAACCTGTCAACGTTCCAGTGAGGAGCGATTTTACAATAATGGTGTCTTCAACATCATGTTTAATCGTCGCATTGGATCCAAAATCAATGGTCGACCAATGTTTTGATTCGCTCAGAAGAGGAACCGGCTCGCCGGGACGAATGTAGCGAGGCACGCGCATCTCGAGTCCATTCACGGAGGTGGGGCAGCACGCAAGTTCAAACAGATGAACGAAACGGCGAGGGATCATTTGCCCTTCCGCTTTGAGAAGATTCTTTCGCGCATTATCGAGAACCGCGGCTGAGGGGCCTTCGATGAACCAGGTTGAGGAATGGGTGAGAAGAATGATATCGACCTTTTCATCTAAGGTCGCCGTCCTGGGATCGCTCTCCAGAATACGAACTTTCTCGCCTAATTGTTTTTCTTCTAAGGCTGATTTTATGGACGCTACAAGCAGAGGCTCGTCTTCGATAATAGTAATCTTTGATACTTTTTCCGAAAACACATCCAGCAAAGTTGTTGCCTGCCAACCCAAGACTGCGATCGTTGGTAGTTCATCTTTATAAAGTGCGAGTGCATCAACCAATGCTCGCTCATAGGCGAGGCGGCGATGGGGATCGAGCGCTGCCGAAAATTGAACACCCTGATCGAGTAATAAGGTCATCGTGATTCCTTCGTTTCAGACTACTGGCTTTTAACATTCCCATGTCGCCCTGAAAAGCGATAAGCGAAATGAATATATCAATTTGGATCTTTTGGCTCGCAAATACGTATTTAATCGCTAAGTTGATTCCTTTCAAAGGACGATAGGATGAAATTTGAAGGATTGTTTGCACCACCTAAAATGGGGAATCTACATGTTCCGATTCCCGTTGCGGGCCCCGGCTTTATCGAGGCCTCACCTGAACAGCTCGTTGTATCGGGGTTTGCCTCACCGGCGGGAAAGAGCGGACTGATTGCGCTGGCCGTCGTTGCGCTCATTATCGGCGGTGGGATTTTTTCTGGAGGTTTTCTTCCTCAATGGGTTTCCGTTGGAATTTTGGTTGCCATCACCTCCGCTATTGTTGGCGTTGGGCTAAAAGGCTCGGGTAAGCACAAAGAAGATAAACCCATGTTGCTCAACATACCTTGGGATAAAATCAAAAAAATCGAGGTCGATCCCAATCAGACAGAAATGGTTCTCATTATCGTAAAGCGTTTTAAACCCAAGGGCGCCATTTACTTTAAACCTCAAGCCTCGCCAAAAAAGGTTTGTACCGAGTTGTTCGAATTTCTCCCCAGATAAAACCTTTCATTGATTGACCGCTTTGATGATGTATATTGAGGTACTGTAATTGTGTTCAGGATTGATGGAATGGAATTTGAAGTCGTTCGTACCCAAACGCGTCCCAAATCAAAATCAAAAAAAGTAAACATTCTCTCCGCAGATCTGGCCAATCAGATCGCCGCAGGGGAGGTTGTGGAACGACCGAGCTCGGTCGTCAAAGAACTTATTGAAAACAGCATCGACGCTGGTGCGACGCGGCTAGAAGTTCACATCGATGAAGGCGGACGTAAACGTATTCTCGTCATCGACGATGGGTGCGGGATGGAACGCGATGATGCGCTGCGTGCCTTAGAACGTCATGCGACCAGTAAAATAACATCCGTGGACGACCTCTTTGAAATTTCTACTTTGGGCTTCCGTGGGGAGGCCATTCCTTCCATTGGGTCCGTCTCGAAAATGAATATTCAAACCCGGACAGCTGATGCGTTGTCGGGCAGTGAACTCATCGTGCACGGTGGACATTTGAAAGAAGTCGGCTCCGTTGGAATGGCGGCAGGAACGCGGATTGAAATTCGTGACCTCTTTTACAACACGCCCGCTCGTCTTAAGTTTTTAAAAACCCAGGCCACCGAATCTCGCCATATTAGCAACTCTCTTATTCGCGTCGCCTTGGCGCGTCCCGATTTACGGATTCTTCTTAAACGTGATTCAAAAGTAAAATTGGATCTTCCCGCCGCGTCTAATCTCAAAGATCGTATCCTCACCATACTTGGTAGAGATGTTTACGATGATCTTTATCGCACCTTCGATTATCCGCCTGTTAACGGCGTGAGCGTTGCCGGATATTTTACAAAACCCTCTCACCGTCAACGGTCGGCAAAGAATATTTTTACTTTCGTCAATGGCCGTTATGTTCTCGATAAAACCATCCGAGCAGCGATACGCGGCGCCTACGGCACCTTGATGGAGAAGGGTAAACATCCCTCTGTCGTGTTGTTTATTTCCGTGCCCTACAGCCTGGTCGATATCAACGTCCACCCCGCAAAAACGGAAGTGCGTTTCAATGATACGAACTCGATCTACCGGGCAACCTATCACGCTATTGCCGATGAACTGGCGCGAGCACCTTGGCTAAGCGGTATTAAGAAAACCTATTTTCTGAACAGAGGCGAGGCTGAGGATGGTAAGTCGGTTTACGAACCTGGCTTGAGTCCAGGTCGTCCTGGCGGCATGGTTTCAAGAGCTCCAGAGGGGGCGTTTTCCCCCAGCCAGTACCCCTCGCCGGGATTTGTTCAAAGCACCTTTGCTGCAATCAAAGCGGGGCCTTTGCCTGAAGCCCCGCGATTGGAGTCCTATAGTCCCGATGACGCCTTCTATTTTTCTAATTTAAAAGTAATCGGTCAATTTAAGCGCCAATACATTGTCTGCGAAGATGCCGAATCTTTGGTCATCATCGATCAGCACGCAGCCCATGAACGCATTCGTTTTGAAGAATTAAAAAAAATATACACCTCCACACATAAAGAATCCCAGCCTCTTTTGTTTCCTCTACGTTTGGAGTTTGACAATCTTCGCGCTTCAACTCTAGAAGAAAAAATTCCTTACTTTAAGGAAGCAGGCTTCGAAATAGAACCTTTCGGCGGCTCCACTTTCGTCCTTAAAAGCGTTCCCGCTGTCCTAAAAAAAGGGAACCATAAATTGATGATTCAAGACGCCATCGATGATCTCGAAGAAATTGAAAGTACAACTCGCTTTGATGAAGCGATGCATTCGATGCTTAGTCGTCTTGCCTGCCATAGCGCTGTTCGAGGTCCAACTGAACTTAACGAAG
>JALSKP010000202.1 GCA_026988815.1 Myxococcales bacterium
GAAGAATGCGATGCCTTGCTTGACCAAATGGATCAGATTGACTTCAAAGGCAATTGCCCCCATGGTAGGCCTGTTTACTTTCGCATTCCCTTAGATGAACTTGAGCTTCGCTTCGATAGAAAATGAAAACCACATCCATTGCTTTGATATTGGGGCCCACCGGCGTCGGGAAATCTTCGATTGCGCTAGATATTGCCCAGACTTTGAATGCTGAAATTATTTCCGCAGATAGTATTCAAGTTTACCGTCGTGTGGAAATTGGCTCCGCAAAAGCAAGCATGGCCGACCGATCCCGTGTTCCCCATCACCTCGTCGACGCACTCGACTTAAACGACCCCTTTGATGTCACTCGTTTTGTCGAGCTCGCCGATCGTGCCATCTCCGATATTTCTGCCAGGGGAAAAAACGTACTCGTTGTTGGAGGTACCAATCTCTATATTCGAGGTCTCCTTCATGGTATTTTTGATGCTCCGCCGGCCGACCAAGCTCTTCGCGAACACCACAAAGTCTACGCCCAAGATAACGGTATTCCAGCTCTTCACCTTCGGCTAACGCAAGTCGACAAAATCGCTGCATCAAAAATTCACGAAAACGATCTGATTCGAATTTCTCGTGCTTTGGAAGTCTTTGAACTCACAGGAAAAACGATTAGTGAGCATCACAAAAATCACGCCTTCTCAGAACAGCGATATCGCTCCCAAAAAGTTGTTATTTTTCGTCCGCGCGATGAGCTCTATCACCGTATCAACGCGCGCGTGGACTTGATGATAGAAGAGGGCATTTTCGAAGAGTACAACGCTCTTCTGGAAAGCGGTTTTTCCAAAGAAACCAAAGCACTCAATTCTATCGGGTATCGCCACGCGCGTATGTTAAGCGAGGGTATCGATCGAGAAGAAGTTCTTCGCCTTTTTAAACGCGATACACGTCGGTTTGCGAAGAACCAAATTTCATGGCTCAAAGGCGAGTCGGCGTGGTGGTTTCATTTGGGCGAATCCAATATCGCCGATTTGTGTACCGACCTCAACATTTTTTTTGAGGGTGGTTCGCCTGAACCAACCTGGCTAGCTTCTCCACGTTTTGCCTGAGGTTTTACATAGACGATGTATTGGAAATTAAGACAAGCCCAAAAAACACCCAACGATGAGATTTGTCGGTGTGCCGAGCAGCTTTCGGGTTGGCTACGTTTGTATAAAGTGTGAATTATCTTTGGTTAGATTCGGGAAGCTAGGAGGACTGGGCAAGAAAAGAGCTCTTAAACATTGATAGCCAAATCAACCAGAAGGCCTTAACCCTTGCCACAGAATTGTCTCATCTCAGAAACGGTTACTTTTGGTTTTTTCAAGAGTTAGACTGCGACGAGTATCCACCTTGGTCACAGTGTCCTTCGTGTTATGGTGCATTAGAACCGATTTGGGAGTTCATAGGTTGTCGGTCATGCAGGATTGTCTTTCAGAAGATCAATCCTTTCCCATATCGGTCAATTTTCAATCTTCGGGAATCGCCACAATGGTTGGGTCTCCGAAAGAGATGAGGTAAAGCCTACGTGTGGGGTTCAATTCGTCGTTTTCGCGTATCTCGTAATGACTTAACCGCTTTAAAACGCGCATGTATTCCCTTTCTTCTTCCATAAGCTCCTTACTGCAAACATTTCCACGCTTGTCGAGAATCATCAAATTGAATTCACCTTCAGCGCTCTGCAGCATCGCTCGGAAAGAATTACACGGAGCTTGGCCAAACACATTTTGATTCAGCTCGTCCCCCTCAGATATCTCAAAACGCATATCGAGATCGCGCACATCTTTCCCCTTCAACTCAACGACGAGCCAGTTTTCATTTGGTATTTTTTCTGTAGACATCGTTACTCCTTCCGCTGAAAATCTGCGTGGTTGAGGGTACAAGAAAAATAAGAGACGTGAAACCGATTATAAAGCGTCGCTTTTCAATTCCATATCGTTTTTCCAGACAATCTTTTTTTCACCCCGCTCGTTAACATGGGAACAAAGAGCACGGCGATTATCGTTTTTTGGGGTACAAGGTGAGTCGTGATCTTCGTATCGTTCTCCACAACGCCAAGCGTATTCAACCGGCGATGAGAAAGGTATTCAACATAGGGATTCAGAGTCTACGTTTGAGTTTTCATCATACCGATATTGCACGACTGGAAAAAAATGTAGAAATTATGGCGGTACGCGCTGCAAAAGAAAAAACGGATCCTATGACGGGCGCACTCGGCAGTCGGGTGGATAAAGCAATGTCGATAAAGGAAATATCCAATGCCTCCTCATCGCGTCAAAATTTCACTTATCGCGCAGAAACACCCGA
>JALSKP010000203.1 GCA_026988815.1 Myxococcales bacterium
TGACTTCATCGTCGCTAAATCTTGGACCTGCGTTATAATCCAATATGCGTAGTATTTTCTTAATTGTATTTTTCTTTCCCCTTCATAGCTACGGGTACAATCGGTCCCAAACTTGTATTAGTGCCGAGGAACGTGCGGAAAGAGGAACATCGGCGCCATCTAATGCTCCGCCCTGTCAGGGCAATCAAGTGGGCCACCCCTTTCGATGGAATACCAACCAGCTCACCTACGTGCTTCATGAAGATCTGAGCTCTCAATTTCCTGACCTACAAGGCCAACGAGATGCATTTTTACAAGAAATACACAGCTCCTTTGCACAGTGGCAGAACGTGGCATGTTCGTCTTTGCATTTTGAATTTGGAGGAATGACCTCCGCTTTCGGGCAGCGCATAGATCAGCAAAATTGGGTCGGTTTCTATGATACTCAGGACTGGCCTCATAGTAATCTTGCTGTTGCAGTGACAACGGTGACAACCCTTCCCGACGGAACGATTACCGATGCTGATATTGAAATAAATTCAAAAACCAATGCCTTGGGAATTGACGGTGAACCCACAAAATATGATGTTAAAAATTTCCTCACGCACGAAATAGGTCATACCTTCGGGCTAGATCATAGTGGTGTGGTCGAGGCGACAATGCAATTTCAAACCCTGGAAGGGCAGACCTACAAACGCACTTTGCACGCCGATGATGAGGCCGGTATTTGCGAAATTTATCCTGTCGATTTTGAGCCTGTAGAAGAAAATGAAGGCTGTTGCAGTACCACCCGTCATTCTGACGCAAGCGCGAAAGGACTATGGTTTCTTTTTCTCATTGCCTTTGCGGGACTAAGACGACGCCAGCGCTCTTAAAGCGTGTCCAAAAAGGTGAGCAAATCCGATTTTTCCGTCGTCGAAAGATCCAGCCCAAAACGATGACCGGGGGTCTGTTCTAAGCGTTGTGGATCAAGGACATCCGCGAGTTTACCCAAGGATCCATCATGAAAAAAATGGCCTCGTGAAGACACGCTAAAAAGGGAGGGGATTCTATATTTTCCTGTTCCCCGAGAGGAAGATAGTCCGACCTCCTTTGATGTTCCGATTACATCTAAATCCATTGGGGGCGCCGTTTCTCCATTGCTAAAATGACAGGAAGAACAATGCTTTTCAAAAATCTCGGCGCCATTGGAGCTTTGGGAATCCAAAACACTTTTTCTTTGCTCCGTCTCGTGAAGGGTCCAGAAAAAATAAGCGAGCGCGAATACGACCTCGCGAGGTGGCCGTAGGCGCTGAGAAAACGAGGTGATGAAAAGGGTTTCAATTCGAATCGCAAGTGCTGGAAGGGAGTTTTTAAGGGTCGCTGACCAGTGTAGGTATTTTTGAAATCGAATTGGACGGATGTCGGGAACAGAGGTCGGGTTGGCTTGCCCATCGGGCGTGACATCCATGGTGCCATGTCCCCATCGCGCGCCGATGACGCGACCAAAGTCAAAGTCGGCGTTGGCCCGTCCGTAGATCAAGGCACTTTCTGGAGCGCTCGCATGACAGGTTGAACAGGTTTTTGCGACTTGGATACCAGACGCTAAATCGACTTCGACCAATCCACCAATGGTCTCCGTTTCCCAGAGTCCTATTTCTGATGGTGCGTTAACGAAGGCTCGAATCTGGAGATCGCTGACGAGTGGAAAGCGTTCAAATGCAAGTTTTCCAAAGGCCTTGAGCTCCGATTCGGTGATCGTCTCAAAATCTATATCAGGAAAAGAAGTAAAGGCCTGCGTTGATTCTCTTCGCAGCGGGCGTATCTGCGGGTTCCACACTGGAATGCTCTCCCACGCCAATCCTGGACCGTAGTTTTCTATCCGAAGCCGACTGTAACCATTCCAGGGATCGACAACGCTCTTAAGGAGGGTTTCGCGGCGAAAGTCAGGATCGCTGATGTAGCGTTTTCCGAGCGAGATAGGATCCTCTTCGGGCTGGAGAGCTTCTTTGAGATCAGCACCGCATGCCGAACTTAGTACGATGAGGAGGAGGAATTTCATTAGCCGACGCAATGGGCGTTATCGCAAACCCAGTTATTTGTTTCGGCCGAGAATTTACAATAAGGCGTTCCGTTTCCAGGACCTTGAAAATCGGCACAATCGGAATCGTCGATGCATTCATCTTCTTGGGTGTGACAGAAATAAGCGACATCGCCACTGTAATTCCCACATCCTCCAAAGGTTGGGCTGCAAAATCCGGTATCAGGACAATCGGAATCGATGGTGCAATTGCCAGCCAGACAATGATTTCCGACTGTCGAGCTATTGGGGCTTTCACACGCACAGACACTGCCGTTGCAGTCGTCGTCGTTGAAGCAAAGATCGTAGGTGCATCGGCCACCTGTCCTGCCAAAATTACATCGACCATTATCGCCGTCCACACAATCGGCATCTTTGGTGCAAGCGCTATTTTTATCTCCGCCGGCACCCGGAGGACGAAGGTTGTCACAGCTGATCGCCATAGGACGATGCTCGACAGGGGTAGGAAAGTTGTTCGTGGTTCCCGTAGTTGTTGTTACCGTTCCGTTATTGGTTTGCGTCGTATTGTTGGTCGCCGTTGTAGAAGACGTTGTCTGAGTTGTCACTCCATTATTGGTCCCCGTAAAAACGTTATTGAAATTAACGGTCCCGTTATTGTTATTGGAGCCGTTGTTTTGACCGTTATTCGTACCATTGTTGAGTTCCCAAGGATTTGAGGTCTCCGGTGAGGAGCAGGAAAACATAGAAAGTGAGGCGAGCAATAGAAGGTGGATTCTCATTTTTTTATTCTTACAGAGGTATCATTAGTTTAGCGTATTCTCATCGTAGACGAATTTGGATCTGATTCCAGGAAAGAATCAACATTTTGCAATGAAATTGGAACGAGGGAAAAGTTTGTTCTACTTGACACATCTTTTTTGAATCTAATAATGCACTATAGCAGAGGAGCTTTTTTGAAACGCCTTATTTTTTTCATCATTATCATCGCCAATATCGCCTTACCTGCTCTTTTAATCGCCCAAGAAGATCAGAAGAAAATGGAAGACTCCGTTCTCAAAGCTTTGACTGCGTTTGAAAATGGAAAATACAGGGCCTCTGCGGAAAGCTACGCCGAAGCATTTCGATTTTACAAAGATTATAATCTGAAAAAAAATGAAATGATCGCCTGGTTTAAAAGTGGAAACTGCGAGCCAGCGGTAGATGCCGCAAATTTATATCTAAAAAGAGGCAAAGGAATTAACGACGCAGATCGCACCGATGTTAAATCGGTGAGGGTGAGATGTGAGCTTGTGTTTGCAAAAAAATCGCTTCATCTGGGAAACACGGACCGTTGTGAATCGCATTTGAATCTAGCAGAAGAGATTATTGCGGCAGACACTTTTGCGCCCCTACAAGGGTCCGAAGAATCTCACGAAATCGAGGTTGTTCGCAAGAAACTTCGTTTGTTTAAAAAAGATAAAACGATCGAAGCACCAAAAAAGGAAGAAGAGCAAGGGAGCTACCTCGGACCCATTCTTGTTGGTAGTGGTGCGCTTCTCAGCATCGGTGGAATCGCGCTTATCCTGTCGTCTTTAAGCGCAGAGACGGATCTGCAGTGCAACAAAAATATCGTTAATCCTTCATGTGATAATCC
>JALSKP010000204.1 GCA_026988815.1 Myxococcales bacterium
AACGCGCGACAAACTTGAGCAATGTCTTTCATGCAACGTAAATGCTGTAGATGAGGGCTTTGATATTGACCGCGTCCGAAACGCCTTTAACGATTGGGTGGCCGAACCGCTTAAAGATACCCAGGCTCTTATCGATAGCCAAAAATATTTCACACGATTGTACACCACGCTTTCTGCGCCGGAAATGACCCTAGATCCTCTTTTTGAATTCAACGCTTCTCTGAAAAATGTCACGAAACAACACACCGCGGAGCGTATTATCGAATGCTCATCCAGCGTCGAACAGGGTGATGCCCCCTGGCGAGTTGTCCTTCCGTCGGGTTTGAAAGTCCGCGGGTTTGGAACGACCTGGCCTATCGAAACACAAGATCCAGAACTACCCGCAAACATCATCATCCGGGAAGGTGGCAAAACAAAAAACGATGTTGTGGTCGACAACATCGGCGATATTCGAAAAACCCTTGATTTAAGAAACGCCGATATTACGGCCGCCGGAGGTTGTGGTGGTTGTTCCTCATCCGAAAATGGATCCAACTCGCCCGTCCTCTTTTTCCTTTTTGGACTTTTTCTCTTCGCGAAAACAAAAAGAAAAAAATAAGGGGCGGACCTTCGAGCCATCACACATTTCAGGATTTAAGCTCTTCCAACCAGTTAAATATGTCTTTCTTTGAAACGCCATAATGTTCGCGCACGACGCTACGAATACTTTTGGGATTCACGCCAGCCTTGGCCAGTTGATGGACAAGTTTCTTCGCATCAACATGGTCAACTTGCTTACTTGTTTTCGAAATCACGACAACACATTCTCCCTTCACAGGATCGGGTAATTTGAGAAGTACTTCTTTTGCCGTACCGGAATAATAGCTCTCAAATTTCTTGGTGAGCTCTCGCCCAACAACGATTGGACTCTCTTCAAAGATCTCCCCAATATCTTCAAGAAGCGCTCTTAGACGTTTGGGAGATTCGTAGAGAAGGACCGTCGCGGCGCTTTCTTTTGCACTCAACAATCGCTTTTTCCGCTCCCCTCTTTTTGCGGGAAGAAAGCCCTCAAAAAGAACACGATCACTAGGTAGACCGGAGGCCGAAAGGGCAACCATCGCCGCAACTGGTCCAGGTAGAGCCACGACGGGAAAACCCTCCAAGCGCGCTTGAGCGACGACACGAAAACCGGGGTCCGAAATAGTGGGCGTTCCGGCGTCGGAAACCAACACCACTTTTTTCCCCTCGCTAAGGCTTTCCATTATCGAAACCAGACGCTGGCTTTCGTTGTGATCGTGGTAGCTCCAAAGAAGAGGAACGCCGTCGATTCTACGGATCTCCAAGCGTTCTAAGAGCTTACCGGTGCTCCGGGTATCTTCGCATAAAATGATATCAGCGTTTTGAAGCGTTTCGAGTTGTCGCTTGGAGATATCAGACAAATTGCCCAGTGGAGTTGGGCAAATCGTTAAACCTTTCATCGCATTCCTATTTATTGGGAACCGATGGAGAGGCCTAACATTTCTCGAAGTTGGAAGTATTCATCGCTGATAGAAAAGAGAACCAGCTCACGAATTTTGTCTTTTACGGTCGCTTTACCAATCGGCGCGTTGTCCGACTTAATACATGCCGCAGCTTGGGCTAGATCCCCACAAAGGAGAAGACCAAAACGGTTGCTTGTGTGATCTGCGTGCGTCATCCATGCCGAAAGATTCGGATTGCCGCCGATGGAGAGATAAGATTGCATTCTTTTCACGAGTTGCATCTTAAGCTGAGGCTTCATCTTTTGGATTTCGTTGATCCATACAGCGCCTTCTCCGAGCGAGGCTTGAATGCCTAGCGACGGGTCGGTAACGGCCATTGCTGACATAAAGAGTACTTTCGCAAACTCTGTTGGGTATCCGATGGAGCCCAGATAATACTCTGGTCTTGCCCACGCGAGTTTCTTCGCAATCAAGAAGGTAAGTTCTCTATCAGTTTTTTGAGCCATCATATCACCACCAATAATGAACGCAGGTGGATCACTGTTGGCGCTTAAGATGCCGAGCGCACGATCTTGTTTTAAGAAGAGCGCGGGCGCTGGAAGCATTCCCGAGGTTTGGGAAACGTAGCTATAGACCTGACAGAAGATGAGTTTTTCGTTCACGTCCAGTCTGTCTTTCTTCTTATGTACGCCTGATTCTTTGAGGGGCCGACTAAATTTATGACGTAAACCTTGTCCAAGAAAACCGAGGATCATGCTCATGAGAACAATATCCTTGGGTCCATGACGAAGAAGTTCGAGCGCGTCTTGGTTGATACTGCCACGCGTTCTCTTCACATTCTGTCCGAGGTATTGTCGGTAAAATTTTTCTTCTTGGGAATTCGCTTTTCCAAGGAAAGAAAGCGCGCCCGCCATACACCACGCTTTATCGTACTCTTTGAGTGTCATATAAGACTTCCAAAGGGCGCGATAACTATCGATTCTGAAAGGATTATTTTCGATCATCGCTTTATGGTGTTCAATTGCGCCCGCTTTATCACCGCTCTTGGATTCATATAATTCGGCCAAGATCAGGTGAAGTTTTTCGTTCTTTGGGTCACGCGAAACCGCAGCTTCATATGCACCAATGGCACTCTTCACATGGTTGAGACGACTACGATAAATCTCGCCGAGATTGGTCCAAAGAAGAATCTTAATCTGCTCCATCGACCCATCATCATTTTCCGTGACGCGGCGAATCATTCTTCTATACGCACGCTCCAGCTCTTTCCATTGTTTGGTCTCGGTCAAAATACGGTCGATGGCCTCAAAAGATTTTAACATCTTCGGATCTGTATCGAGGGTCTCCTCGAATGCGCCAACGGCTTGGGCAGCATCGCGGATCTTGTCACGACTAATAACGGCAATCGTGTAGAGATATTTCGAACGTTTAGCTGGTGATTGTTCAAGGCCAATCAAACGACGAAGCATTTCAATAGCATCGCTCCACTGGCTCGATTTCGTGTAGATATCAAGCAACTTGCGAAGAATAGCGACGGAATTCGGATCGATTTCTAAGGCACGATGGTACACTTCCGAGGCGTTATTGGGACGGCTTAATTTGTTTAACCAAATATCACCAATCTTGACGAGGTCGGCGAAACGAACCGTCTCATCACTCTCGGAATCGAGACGAGACTGAGAGTAGGCGATGACTTGTTCCCAGTTGCCTTCAACTTCGTAGCTTTCAATAAGCTTGGTTACCGCAGGCGTATAATTGGGGTCAAATTCCAGCGCTTTCTGATAAAGTTGGATGGCACGTCTTTGCTCACCGACTTCACGTTTGACTTCGGCTGACTTGAAATAGACGTCCACAATCTGGGCGTTATCCAAAGCCTCGGCATGATTGAATTGCAAGGTTTGGAAAATTTGGAAGGCTTGCTCCCATTCTCCTCGCTTGAACAAAACGTCTCCGAGAGCCAGTAACGTCCCGGTATCATTTGCATCGAGTTCGTAAGCGGAACGCAATGCCGAGAGTGCATCGACATCATTTCCCAATTCACGACAAACCGTCGCATGCTGGAGGAAACGCCGATGTTGGGTACTTCGGTCTCGGCTCTCGACGTTCTCTAAGAAGCGCGTCAAAAGAGGTGCCGCACGTTCCCAACGTTGCTCAGAAACGTAG
>JALSKP010000205.1 GCA_026988815.1 Myxococcales bacterium
ATCTCATGATTTCCGCTCCCATTTCAAAGGAGAAAAAATGGAAACGAAGATCGTAGCGATTCAAGAAAAAATAAAAACAAGGCCCTCGCGGTTTTATTCGCCTGAACTTAAAAAAGAAATTCTAGAAATTTGCGAACAGCTGCATGAGCAAGGTTGGACTCGAAAACAAGTTCAAAATGTGTTGGGCGTTGGATATCAAAGTATCGATTCTTGGAAAAAACCGGCGGTCAAAATTCGCGAAGTTCAAAAAGAAGAGTCGCCAGTTTGCCTTTTTTCCCCGAGCGGTTGGGAGGTTCGCGGGATAAATTTATCTGATCTAAAAACGCTTCTTTCATGAATTTCAACACGCGAACGTCGCGTGTTTTTGCCTATCCTTCGCCGGCCGACATGGTGCCCGCGAAGCTAGGGTATTTACGAAAAGGTTTCATACAGCGGAGCTGCACAAACGACGGTCTTTACGGTTTGATCGTCGACGGACTCGATGAAAATCCATTGTCAGGAGACCTTTTTCTCTTCGTCAACAGAAATCGAAACCGCGCAAAGATCCTACTTCGGGATGGCACCGGACTTTGTATTTTCCAAAAACGTTTGGAGCGTGGCCGCTTTGCTAAACTTTGGCGAGACTCGCAAAAAGTGACCCTAAGCCATTCCGAGCTGTCTCTTTTTCTTGAGGGCTGTGAACTTATTGGCTCTCAAAAACTGTCTCCTGATCGCGTCGTTTTTTAGTAACCTTTGTTACCTTAACGCTTCCGATTAAACGTCGTTTAGGGTACCCTTTTTCACATGGAAGCAGCACCCGAATTCAAAAACGAAAGCCAAGAAAAACTCGCATTAATTGCGACACTTCAAGGCCAAGAAAATCAGAACCTTCGTCGTCGCCTGCGGGAACTATCGGGTGAAGTATTCCATCAAGAAACGTTTTCAATAGAACATATTGAAAAAGAAGAGATGCGTATTGAACCGGTCAAATCCAAAAGAAGAGCGAAAATAGAACCCCCAAAGAAGGGACACGGTCCAACCAAACAGGAGAGTTTGGAGCATGTCGATGAGGTATATTTTTTGGATGCACCTGACCAAACGTGCCCATCTTGCGGCGGAGGCCTCGTAGAGTGGGACGGGCAATTCGAGGGCTCAGACTTTGTAGATGTCATCGAAAAGATTTATATAATCAAGAAAGTAAAACGCCAAAAATATCGATGTAATGGTAAACATTGCGACCATATTGAAACTGCCTTAGGTCCGGATAAAATCATAAAGGGCGGACGATATTCCATGGGGTTTGCGGTAGATGTGGCGAGTGAAAAGTATATAAATCACATGCCATTGGAACGTCAAACCCGGTCAATGAAACGTTTGGGTTTAAAGGTAAAGTCTCAGACGCTTTGGGATCAAATCGAAGCGTTGGCCAAACATTTGGAACCAAGTTATCACGCTTTGCATGCGCATATTTTGGAAAAGAAGGTCGTCGGAATAGATACGACAAGCTGGCCAAAACTCATGAAAAAAAAGCCAGGAACCAAGCCCTGGCAGATGTGGTGTTTGACAAGCGATGATGGAATTTATCATTGGAACCGTCACGATAAAGGAACGCAAACATGCAACGAAATCTTGAAGAATTTCAATGGTGTTGTGATTGGCGACCAGGCTCAAACGCATTATGCGGCCCAAAAAGTGGCGGCACGAGAAGGTCCAAGTTTTAAATTTGCCGGATGTTGGGCGCACGTATACCGCCGTTTTCGAGAGGCGGCTAAAGATTTTCCTAACGAGGCGAATCCTGTTTTGGAAATGATTTCGGGATTGTACAAAGCGAGAAGTGAGTCAGATAAAGGGGAGGCGAAAGAAATTATTGGTAAACTCTTCGCCTATTTATTGGGTCTTGCGAGACGTCCAAAATCAAGTGTTCAAAGTGCAGTCAACTACGCGTTGAATGCGAAAGCGTCTTTGATCTTGTTTTTAACGGACGACGAAATTTGGTTAGATAATAATTTAACGGAACGAAGTTTACGCGGTCCGGTGATCGGCCGTAAAAATCACTACGGCTCAAAATCGGTTCGTGGAACGGAAGTGGCAGCGATCTTTTATTCTCTGGTCGAGACGGCGAAACATATCGGCGTGAATCCGACAGAATATCTTAAAGAGGCCGCGCGACGGGCGATTGCGAATCCTGGTCGCGTATTTTTACCTCACGAAATGCTAATTTAATTTTTTCAAGAGGGGGTAGAGCGAGTATTTACGTTATAATTCGAATATGAACTCCGATTTTAAATATGTAATCCAATGCTTTTTTGTCGTCTTCATGATGATAGGTTTTGCACCTTCCCTTGAAAGTTGGCCTCCGGCGACTGATTTTTTTGAATAGGTAATATTGATAAATATGCAAAAGAGCGGCTCAATGGACTTTAGAATATTTGAAGGAGACACTGATTTATTTGCAATTGAAATTAATGTTTCATTACAGTCGAGCCCGCGTTGGATTTATGGAACGCTATTCTTTTGGTTAGAAGGGACTCGGATTGGAGATCCATACGACTCTGTTGATTTACGAGGGGCTACTAACTGGCTTAGAGATTTTTCAAAAGAAAAAAAGAAGTTCGAGGAGAGCAAGCTGTTTTACTTGAGTCTTGATTCTGCGTTCGAAGTTTTGATGTCACGATATGTTGGTTATGAGGTGCCCGAAATAGCGAGGGGTATTGAACGTATCTCTAGGTTTTCGATCGACTACTTAGGAATGTCTTCGTTCAATACCACTCCATTGTTTCTTGTTGCGAATAATGTTGGTTTGCAGCGTTGTATTTGGAAAGAAAAGGGGGGAGGGATTTGTCAGGCTTTCTATGATAGCCCGGTGATGCAAGAAGTCGCCTCAAAAGTTGTTTCTAAATTCGAGGGGGAATTTGGGTACGGATGTTAGATAAGTACTTTTAAATATGACCGTGGGTCACGTGAACTTCAGTAGACAACGATGAAGATTGGGCACCCAACCGATTGAAACCATTCAAGAGGGCGATTATGTACTCTCCAAAGACGAGCTCAGCGGGCATATTTCATGCGAACAAGTAAGCTCGCCTACAATCATTCCAAACCAAGAAATTTTCGAAGTCAATATGCGAAATGCGTATGGTGAACTCAGCCAGATTGACGCGACGGGAAATCATCCCTTCTTTGCCAATGGAGAATGGACACGCGTCGACGAACTCGATCCAGGTGATGTCGTCCAAAGCCGCGGCGACGATCTAGAAGTAGTCGAGGTCGTGCGGACGCAGCGTTTTGAAACGGTATACAACTTTACCGTTTCTAATCATCATACCTACTTTGTGGGTGAAAACGCAGCTTGGGTACATAATATCGACGTGTGCGATAGTGCTGATTTTATCGTAACTGAAATGGGAGTCGCAATTCCTACAAACAAAAAAACTCTACTAAATGGTGTGGATTTACTAACAGATGTTTCGACAAAGCCAGCTTCAAGTCGAAAATTTCTTGGACATGATGCTCACGGACCAATGAGGATCGGATAGAAAAGGCGCATGGGACCGATCCGGGCTTTACCGGAACACCCGATCCGCTGCATACTGTCGATCACCTTCATATCGATCGCCGAGCCAATGGCGCGACTGGAAAAT
>JALSKP010000206.1 GCA_026988815.1 Myxococcales bacterium
GGTTTTGCAGGCTTATATATGTTGTTGGGTTTACTATTTTTATTCCTCCTAGGCCGGGCGATTCACGTCGGCCCAGGGTCAGAGAAGGAGGTTTAGCATGGAACTCTTTTGGTACCTGGTCACGGCATTTCTTCTTATTGTTTTCTTTGTTTTAGATGGATACGACTTTGGGGTGGGTATCATTCATCTCTTCTACGCAAAAAGTGAGTCCGATCGAAAGGTTGTCGCAAAAGCAGCGGGTTTATTTTGGGACTCCAATGAAGTGTGGTTGGTGGCCGCAGGTGGAATGCTGTTCATGGCCTTCCCGACCTTCTACGCGTCGGTGTTTAGCGGCTTTTATCTTCCCTTGATTATCGTGCTCTGGCTCATTGTTTTTCGCGCCATTGGTTTGGAGTTTCGAGGGCTCATCAGTTTTCAAATGTGGAAAGATTTTTGGGATAAATCCTTTGGCATATCGAGCCTCTTGCTGGCGCTCTTCTTTGGCATCGCGTTGGGGAACATCGTGAGAGGCGTGGACTTAGGAAGCGTTGGGCATATTGCCAATGGCCAAACACCGGTGATTGTTCACGAAGCCCATTTCTTCTTCCTCCCGCTATGGACAAATTTTGATGCACTAAACCCCTCTCCGGGAGTAATAGACTGGTTTACTATTCTTATTGGTTTGATTGCTGTTGTCACCTTGGCCACCCACGGCGCGAATTGGATTGTATTGAAAACCGAGGCAAGCATTAATGCGGATTTGAAAAAACTCGTGTTTAAACTCAATAGCCTGCATTTGCTTCTCAGCATTCTAGCCCTCGGACTCTGGCAACTTATAAGACCGGACGCGCTCACTCAGTTTCTAGACCATCCCTTATACCTTGTCTTTCCGATGATTTATTTTGTGGGACTTTTCGCTTTGTTTTTTACAAAGAAAATGAAAAGTGATTTAACGCCTTTTCTATTTTCAAGCGCTGTCATTGTCGGTGGTATTAGCGCGTCCCTAGCAGCGCTCTTTCCCGTAATTCTGCCGTCTACGAACGCTATCAATCCAGCGCTGACGATCTACAATACCTCGGCCGGTCCCTATGCGCTGGAGGCCGCCCTACCGTGGGGAATCTTTGGACTGGTCCTCACCCTCGTTTACTTTTTTATCCAGCGTCGTCTCACCAGAGGGAAAGTCGACGGTCGTGATTATGGTCATTAAATGAATCCTTCCCTCATCGCTTTATTGAGTATTACGTTTGGAATCGGTGGCGCGCACCTTTACACGCACCTCTCTAAAAACGGGATGGGTCACCTCTGGATCACAAGTGCGGGCGTTTTTGGAAGTATTCTATGTATCAAAATCGTGGGTAGGTTGGGGTTTGATCCCACGTCCATCGTAAGCCAAGATTCACATATTTTGTTGATGATGAACCTCACTTTCTCGTTATTGGGCGGAGTTCTAGGCGTGATTCTTTTGCGTATATTTGAAGAAAAAATGGGAGAAACTCGCCAGATATCGCATCAAGAAAAGCATTGAAAGATTCGCAAGGCGATCTGAAATCCGCTATACTTTTGGCAGCTTTGAGGAGTGATGTTTTGCGAAAAATAAATCTTATTCTATTTGCGGTCCTGCTTTTTTCCTATCCCGTGGCCCTCATTGGAGCACCGAGTGCGCCGACTAAAAAGACGAGGGTGAGATTAACGGAGGCTGTTTTTTTTGTCGTTGATAAACAGGGTAAACGTCATGTCTCAAATAGTATCGATTACTCCAAGCACAGCTCCTATGGTTGGTCTATCGACTTTGATGCCAAACCCGGCAAACACACCATCAAAGAAGTCATTCAACTTCCCGGTCCCGCAAACTGGGGAGTAGGGCAAAATACCACCATCTCAACGAACCAAACCAGCGCAACGAGCACCTACCCCGTCGCCTCCGAGACACGCAATTTTGTATTCCAGAACATGTGGAGTTACGCGCCCGGCGATCCAAGCGGCGTTTATACCTTCGATATCTTTGTCGATAATGTGTTGGTAAAGAGCTTTATTATTGACGTGAAAAATTAGAAATAAGTAAACGAAACTACTATATCGGTTTTATTTGAAAACCAAAATGGACAATGTTGGAAGATTTACTAAACGAAGCGTCGAGACGAATCGCAGAATCCCATGCAATCTTAATTGGTGCTGGAGCTGGGTTTGGTGTTGATTCAGGATTACCCGACTTTCGTGGTGATACCGGTTTTTGGAACGCTTATCCGCCCTATAAAAAACGAGGTCTGTCCTTCATCGAGTTGGCGAATCCCAAGTGGTTCAAAAGTGATCCAGCATTCGCATGGGGTTTTTATGGACATCGCACCCAACTCTACCGCCAAACCCAACCCCATCAAGGATTCTCTATTCTAAAAAAGTGGGCCGACGAAAAACAAGGAGGTGCATTTATCATGACCTCCAACGTGGATGGCCAATTTCAGAAAGCCGGCTTTTCAGAAGACCAGATTTTTGAGTGCCACGGTTCCATTCACCACCACCAGTGTCACTTACCGGATTGTCCGCAGAACAATCGGATTTGGCCTTTTGAAGGAGAACTAAGAATCAATGATGCTTTTAGAGCAGATGGCAACTTGCCTCGATGCGACTGTGGTGCGATTGCCAGACCCAATATCCTCATGTTCAATGATGGTTTTTTTGAGGAAGGGCGCGCAGCTCAGCAGAGTTTTGCGTATCAACAATGGTTACAACGCGTCTGCGAAAAAAAGTTTGTCGTGATAGAAGTTGGCGCAGGGAAAGCGATTCCAACGATTCGCTATAATAGCGAGCAAATCCATGACAGGTTTGGCGCGACAGTGATTCGTATCAACCCGAGGGAAGCGCAGGGTAGGGATGTACTTTCATTAAAAGGTTCAGCTTTGAACATCTTGAAAAAATTAGATGCTCGCCTGAAAGAAACATAAAACGATGACCGGATTAACCATTTTTAATTATGTAGTGGGGATAATTTTTAATTATGTAGTGGGGATAAAAGGTGTTCAGCGGACGAATGCAGCCATAGGACATAGACTTGACTGACGGTGTTGGGGGGAAATTCCATATCCACCGTCCGCCGAACAAGATCTTTTTATGATAGGGGAGGCTTTGCGTCAAGAGGAAAAGCGCGTTTTAGGAGTTATTTTTATTTGTTTCAAAACTATCTTAACGCCGTCAGACAACCCGCTACGATCTTGCATCGAAAATCTCGATTATGCCAATAGGTGTCGATGGCATCCATCACATATCGAAGGATGGGTTCTCGATCCGAAGAACGAATAATCTTCATCCAATGCGGAAAAAAAGTTTCTCGAACCAAAGGCGAATGTAACAAAGCATGACCAGAATCGAAACTGACTTCCCACGAAATTTCATGAATAACGGGGTCGATGAGCGCCGCGTCTTGTGCGAGGTCGTGAAGCAAAGAGGGGGTCAAAAAAGACTCTTCTAATTTGTACATCCGACCAAGAACATCGTGGAGTTGAAAGGATCTGAAAGCTTCGTCGAGAATATCATAGAATTCTGGGAAGGAGCCGCGTATCGGCACGGCTAAG
This sequence comes from Myxococcales bacterium, assembly GCA_026988815.1. Classification (GTDB taxonomy): domain Bacteria; phylum Myxococcota_A; class Bradymonadia; order Bradymonadales; family Bradymonadaceae; genus CALJNB01. The sequence goes on from JALSKP010000206.1 coordinate 3,546, forward strand.
GTGAGCGCGCCTCCGGGGCCCGTAACACGCGCCAGTTCGGAGAGACCCTGCTTCGTCTCTTCCGTTCCTAC
>JALSKP010000207.1 GCA_026988815.1 Myxococcales bacterium
AAGCCAAAAGCTGTTCTGAACGAGAAAGAAATTCAGATTCTCGAAAAAGTATTCTTTGAGAATGACAAAGCGATTATCAAAAACGAGTCCTATCCGCTCTTACAAGAAGTGGGTTTGATTCTGCGTACCCACCCAACTTTACGCGTTGAAATTGGAGGACACTCTGATGATAAAGGTAAAGATGAATACAATCTACAACTTTCACGAGCACGCGCAAAATCGGTTGAAGTGTATCTTCTCAATAAAGGCGTCAAAGCTGGGCAACTTACGTCCGTTGGATACGGGGAAACCCAACCGATAGAAAAGAAGAAAACCAAAGCAGCTCGCGCCAAAAATCGACGTGTTGAATTTAAAATTCTTAAGAAGTAGAAATGCCTTCCTATGAGTTGTTCCGCTAACGGAAATGTATGAGAATCATTGCCCCATTTATATTCGTTTTGGGATTGTCTTTCCTGACCACAACTGCTTTTGCCCAATACGTGGATCGCGACGATAGCGTTCGCTTCGAAGATGATTTTGAGTCCGATGAATTCGTTATCGCGGGACGCTTTCGAGGTATTGGAATGCCCTCCTTTATCTGGGATTTTTGGTTCGACGAGCATCCCAACCATTGGTCAGATGGCCAACTCAACTTTTCTTTTGGAGGAGAATTTACCTGGCGAAGAGAAGGTTCTTTTGAAATCGGTTTCGCCGTGGATTATGCCGACTTAAGCATGAAAGATGCATTTTGGTTGGAAAGCGGAAAAAGTGCAGTCGACCAGGATTGGACTCAATTTGACGTTCAACTTCTTAGCCTGGTCTTTTTCACCCAATGGTTCTGGGATGTAAAACCTTGGTTTTCACCCTTCGTTGGCGTTGGGCTCGGACCTGGGCTGGTCTTGGGCGATGTTACCGAATTCAATCCCAAAGAAGGAAGTACATGTAGAAACGAGGCCCTTGGCGGTGTTTTCGCCTCTCCTTCCTGCCTAGACAAGGGCAAAGTAAATTTAGAGCGTGACTTTGATGCTGGCGAAAAAGAAACTGGAATTCCGCCCCTTTTGCCCGTTCTTCAACTCGGTGGCGGTGTACGATTTAACATCGCAAAGCACGCTATGCTGAAAATCGAGCTAGGATTTCAAGATTATCTCTATTTGGGTGGCGCCTTAGGCGTCCAGTGGTAGAGTCCAGTTTAGCGATTTCAATAGGATAAAAAATGGCAAAGGAACTCATAGATGTTCGAATCCTGTGTGAGGAGAAGCCTGATTTCTTTGCACTTAGCGCGCTTACAAACAGAGACATTACCGTCATCGACGCCAGCAAAGACGACGCTTTACAACGCATCGATCATCTCATCTCTCGCCTCCTACAACACGACAACAGCCTTCTAGCGAACGATGGAAATCCCGAGCCCATCGTTCGTCATCTTAAATTTCAAATTCCAATCATTCGGTTTGGAATTATGGAATCTATTGATCTTCAACTCTTCGCCCTTTGTACGGAAAGTATCTCGAGTAGCGGCCTTTCCACGTGGTCGATTTTCTTGCCACAGATTGAAAAGACCATTGAGGTAGAAACCCTCAAACACCTTGAGTTTACGATGGCGGAGTACTTTCGCTCTTGGTTTAATCTCGACACAAGAATGCCTCTTCTCCTTGAGTTTACCGCCCCTCTCGTCAATGAAGATGGCAGTCCACGTTTCCAACTTTCCAAACGCACCATTCGCTATAAACTTCCCGATAAGAAGGACGAAGAGGTTGAGGTCCAGCCCGAAACGCTCTCCCAAGTCGGCGATCCCCTGCATTTACATATGCTTAGGCGAGATGCGCCGCGCGCCTATCGTCGAAACCGAAAAGTCACACAACTGCTTTCCCATCTCTCCGAAAGTGCCGAAAGAAGTGTGCTGCTCATTGGTGAGGCTGGTTGCGGAAAAACCTCTATCTTTTACGAGGCCGTTCATCGATTAGCCCACCAACGTGGCCCATCTAGCCTCAAAAAAGTGCCGGTTTGGCAAGTCAGCGGAGGTCGCCTTTTGGCCGGAACACGCTATCTTGGCGAATGGCAAGAACGTCTGCTCAAAGTCATCGATGAACTTAAAGAAAGTGGCGGGATTCTCTATGCTGATAATCTCATTGAGCTTCTCGACAGCGCCGGAAATGAGCAGCATTCCCAAGGCATTCCCGGAATGCTCCTTCCCCATATTCTTTCGGGCGATATTGTTTTTGTGACCGAGATTCGTCCCGATCAACTTGCCCACGCCGAACATACCAATCCGAGCTTTCTTCGCGCTTTGCGCCCAATGCCTATCGAGACGATGGATCTTTCCGAAACAGATTCTGTTTTAGAGAAGGTCGCAATTCGCCTCAAAAGACAATATAAAAACGCTATCCTTCCTCCGACAACCCGTGCAAGAATTGTCGAATTGGTTGGCCGATTTAAAGGCACAATGGTGCTGCCCGGGCCAGGTGTTGAACTCCTGGAACGCGTTTTTCGAACCTATGGTGAAAGCGAAAAAACGGAGTTCGAACTAAGCGAAGACCAAGTTTTGGCAAGCTACAGTTCCTTCACCGGGCTTCCCATCGAATTACTCGATGCATCGGTCCCCTACAATGGCGAAGATGTTCGCGCGTTTTTCAAGGACGCTGTGTTCTCTCAGGACCAGGCGATAAACGCAGTCGTAGAGCTCATCACATGCATTCGTGCTGGGCTCAACGATCCCGCTCGGCCCCTCGCTAGTTTTCTTTTCCTCGGACCAACAGGCGTCGGAAAAACCCAGACCGCACTCACCTTGGCGGAGTATCTTTTTGCGTCAAAAGACCGACTCGTACGATTTGATATGAGTGAATATCAAGATGCGTGGTCAGCCGGCCGTTTGGTCGGACGATACAAAGGTGAAGTCGGCGAACTTGTTCGCAAATTACGCGACCAACCTTTTCAGATCGTTTTATTGGATGAAATTGAAAAAGCCCATCCTTTGGTCTTTGATTATCTGCTCCAAGTTTTTGGAGAAGGACGTTTGACCGACGGCACCGGACGAACGGTGGATGCGACGAATTCCGTCTTTATTATGACCTCCAATCTTGGCTCGGGGGGACCCTCAGGCCTCGGTTTTGGTACCCAGGACGCAAAGGAAGTGAAAGAGAAAGAAGCTGCCCATTATATGAGCGCCGTCGAACAATATTTTCGACCAGAATTCGTGGGTCGTATCGATCGCGTGATTCCCTTTCTTTCTTTAGGCGGCGAAACAGCGCGAAAATTGGTCGAACGTGCTTTAGAAAGAGCCTTGTCTCGAGAAGGTTTAGAGCGGCGCAACATCAAAGTGAAAGCCGAGGAAGACGTGATTGCCTTCCTGATTAAAACGGGCTTCAACGAGCGTTACGGCGCACGTCCGCTTCAACGTTCGGTGGAAAATTTTATTACCGTTCCCCTCGCTCGCTTTCTCAATGAGAATTACGACCTCAGAGATGTCGCCCTTTTGGTAAAAATGGAAGAGGGTTTACCAATCGTTGTTGCTTAGTGTGATCAAAAAGGGTGGGATTCTAGTATGACCATTCATTGTGTCCTTGTGGTATTCGAGGGGATTTTTGTTCGGAAGAGAAACTCCCTCTCCCTCTGGGAGAGGGCTGGGGTGAGGGCG
>JALSKP010000208.1 GCA_026988815.1 Myxococcales bacterium
ATCTCCCAGACCCACCTCTTTCACATAAAAACTCTGAAAAGTATCGACCTCCTCACGCGTGGGCGGACGTCGGAAGGCGCGAACCAAAAGCGCATCGATGGACGTGAGTTCAAAATTTTTGGAGACCTCATCGCCGATGTCTTCAGCAACATCTAATATTTTTCTTAGCGATAAATCGCTTATGGTATTTTCTGGTGTATTTTCGAACCCCTCGCTTGCGTTTTCTACTGGCAAGGTTGTTCGGGCTAAGTTGGCATTGAACCCAAATAAGTCTCGGACGCTATTGTCAAATTCGTACCGTGTAAGAAGTCGCATCGGAGCGATATCAGAGCCGATTTCGCCCGTCGCAACACAAAGGTCTTCTTTAATAAGGGTAGGTTTCTCGGGGGTATTTGGCCCAAGCCCGTTGTTTTCGCCATCAGTTTCGCAAGCGCTGATGAGCGTGAGGAATAGTAAAACGATAAGAAGAATTCGCACTTTTTGCACCGCAAATCTAGAAACACCGCACCCTATCAGAATCCAAGATTGGATGCGAATAACGAAGTTCAATAAGATGACAGTTTTCATACGAAAATCCTTTCCAATCGGCTTTTTTTAACCCGATCGGGTTTTGTTGCCCAAAGAGCCGAAATAGGTTAACCATGTTGTGGAAATGCATACTGGCTGGCCGCGTGATTTTACATCGCGACAACGCCCCCCGGGATGTTTTTCAGAAAAAAATTATTTAGGTCTAATTCTTCATATATGTCATCGAACTTTTTTCGAAGATGATTTTACAAAATAGTAATGAATCGGAGCAACTTTTACGTCGCGATAAGATAAAAAAAAATACTTAAGAAGATGACGGCCTCTCTCAAACGAGGATTCAATGTCAAATCTACTCATCATTAATTCGACCCGCTCGGAAACCCGAGTCGCCTTGGTCGAAGACGGCCTAATGGCTGAACTACATATCGAACGATCACGCGAACGCGGCATCGTCGGTAATATCTACAAAGGGAAAATTCTTCGGGTACTTCCCGGAATGCAAGCCGCTTTTGTCGATATCTCGCACGAAAAAGCGGGCTTTCTTCACGCCAACGATGTCTATTCTTTCGCCGAAGACGTCGCCGTTTACGAAGAAGATGGGGGCATTTCACGGGGACGAGGAAAGAGAAGAAAAACCATCCAAGATAGTCTCAAACCTTCTCAAGAAATTCTGATTCAAGTCGCCAAAGAACCTATCTCAACCAAAGGCGCGCGTCTTACCAGCCATATCAGCCTTCCAGGGCGCTACGTCGTTTTCATGCCCACCGTTTCTCATATCGGCATTTCTAAACGCATAGGATCGGAAAAAGAACGCCGTCGTCTCAAGAAAGTTGTCGAAAAAGCAAGGCCTGAAGGAACCGGCTTTATCGTCCGAACCGTCAGTGCCGGAATTTCTGAAGATAAACTCATCAACGATATGGAAATGCTGATCAAACTTTGGGGCGAAGTGCTTGAAAAACATAATCGCGTCAAAGCACCCTACTTGCTTTATGAAGAGCCCGATCTTGTTGTTCGATCCGTCCGCGATCTTGTTTCGGCCGACATTGAAAAAATTATCATTGATTCAAAATCAGGATTTTCTGAAGTCACCGCTTTTATCAAAAAATACCTCCCCGCCTTTGAAGGCGAGGTCGAACTTTACGATTCTGAAGAGCCGATATTTGATGCCTACGGCGTCGAAGTTGAAATTGAACGCTCACTAGAAAGAGAAGTTGGCTTGTCCTCCGGTGGCTCGATCGTCATCGATCGCAGTGAAGCCCTCACCGCCATTGATGTGAATACCGGCGGCAATATCGGCTCCGGAAACTCATCGGTCCGTGAAACCATTTTACAAACCAATCTTGAGGCCGCCGATGAGGTCGCCTACCAAGTGCGACTGCGTAATATCGGTGGACTCATTATCGTCGATTTCATCGATATGGAAAATCCAAAACACCGCGAAAAAGTTCACAAACGTCTCACCGAGGCCTTCGACACGGACCGCGTTCCATCCAATATTTCATCCATCTCTGAATTTGGACTGGTCGAAATGACGCGCAAACGGACGCGCGAATCCTTGCAACAATTCCTCTGCGAACCTTGTGCAAATTGCGAAACGGTCGGCTACGTGAAAACCAAAGAAACCGTCGCCTACGAGATCATGAGAAAAGTCCAACGCGCGAGCGCCTTCGAAGAATCGAAAAATATTCACGTCAAAGCGCGTACAGATGTCATCGATTTTATCCGCACCACCGAAAAGCGAACCATTAAATATATTGAAAGCGAGTACGAAAAGAAAATTGTTTTCAAACCCGCCAAGAATTATCACATCACCGAGTTTGACGTCTCCACCAAAGCGAAATGATTATTTGAGAGGAAGGTGCTTTCGGAGATAAGCAATATAGATAGATTTTTTCTGGTCACAAACATAAAAATGCATTCTCACACCAAATCGGAACTTAACATGGTTCTCGCAATATACATGTCTACCATCGTTAAGATAAAACATACGCTCTCTTCTTTTCTTCGGATCATTTCTTACACTCGACGATTCGCGGCTGATTGCCTTCGAAACAAAACTTTTTTACAGCCAATTTCTTCCGCTAAAGTTGGTCAAACCTTTCTGTTAGGGTACCGAGAAATTCAGGGACGTAATATTCTGTATCGATGGACCGAAATCGTGCCGACCCACGCGTATGAGCTTGTCGACGCTCCACAGATCGTGGATTTACCGGGAACGATACCTGAGTTGATAGATAGTATTTCTAATGCAAAGTCGTGTAAAGTAAGAACGCCAGGATTGGATGTCGCCGAGAAGATGTTGACAGACCGTTGGGGGAGTTCTGAATGCGGATTCGATTCGGTCAAGTCGGAACCAACTCCGGCAATAAATGAAGGAAATGACCTATGAAGAAATATTTGAATACATTTTTTTTTCTTGCATTGGCCGCAGGTTGCTCGACCGAACCTGCGGAAAATGAAAATGAAAAGGATGTGGGATTGGGTGATACCCAAACTACTGATTCTGGTTTTGATTGGGTCGAACCTCCTAATCATCGCGATACAGCCGGTTCGTGTCCAGTACGGGAACGTCCGGTAGGAACGACTCAAGTCTGCGACGATGAGAGCTGCACGATGGGTTCTAACGGCCGTTGTCGTCTCATAAATTATCTTGATGATAGTGATGAGTATTGCACATATGATGCATGCAACGAAGATGCAGAATGTCCCAAGAATGAAGTATGTGAGTGCGGTAATCCAACAGATTTGGTAATCGGACTCGGGGCGGATGAAAATCGATGTGTTCCATCCAACTGTAAAATGGATTCAGATTGCGGTCCCGCTTTCTGCAAGCCATCGCCAGACATATGCGGTTCTGGACAGACTTACGGATATTTCTGTACCACAGAATCCGATGAATGCCTCCAAAACTCTGATTGTGGTAACTCGTTCTGCGTATTCGCAACCGAGCAGTCGCGCTGGATCTGCTCCGGATGTGACTAGATGACCTCGGCAAACTTATTGATCGTGTCATGCCTGCAAAGGTCGCCCAGTATAGGTCCATTTAAATGGTTTTGACAAAACTCGGTTGAAGTAG
>JALSKP010000209.1 GCA_026988815.1 Myxococcales bacterium
AAAGAGCTCCTAAAGCTGTTGTATCGAGCGCCCATCTTCTACAACTGAGGGAAGATTGCGTCAAGCCAAGTCACCCTGTGATGGTCAGGCCTCAAAAAAAGGGCCATTGGACTAAATTAACTCTATTTAAAGCAACATTGGCTTACCTTTTGGCTTGCATTCCACGGCGAACGATGCAGGAACCTGCAAGCTCCATCCAGCACATAAGTTTACATGCGAGGGCGGCAGTTGTAGTCAACGGTACTCCTCATCCAGCGCAAACGCGGTTGAAAGTTGTAAGCAAAGTTGATCTGGTGGAAAATGCACTCAACAATGTGGTAAAAACTGCTCGGCAACCTGCTCAGGTAAAGAATGTAAAGGCGGAACAGGAACGGGCGGCATAGGAATTAACAACCCTCTTCTAAATAAAGTTCGCTAAAATGAATCCTTTTCTCAATTGGCTATATTTTTTGAAGGACGACTCGACGACGCATTCGGCTTGTAGAGTTAAGAGAATTATCGGTGCTGACACGAAATTTCTAACACTCCCCAGGTTATCGTAATCCCTGTAAAACCTCCATTGCATCTGCTAATGAAATGCCCAAAGAAGGTCTTAGTTCGCGAATGATAGATATTTCCCCTGCTCCCTGTTCCAACAGCCTCTTGATCTTGGCCAATGATTCCTCGGATCCTACTTCCAAATGCTATTCAAGAGCCACCAATGGCGGCAAATCCTGTGATTGGCTGAAATTACCTGAAGGATCAGAGATTAATTCAATGTCTCTCCACATTTCAGGGGGCCAAATCCATCGCGCTCCCAACTCGTTCGATCTTTTCGAAAACACTCTTGGGTATGCACAAGTCATATTCAAAAAGTTGAGTACAAATGATATCTAACGCCTCTCCCCATTCGTTGTGATTTAGGCTTCTGGCCGCCGAGAGATCGCGTGGTGCTAAGACGCCTTCTAACTCATAAATTATCACATCTCATCATGCATGACCGGATAGTTTTCACCATCGACTTCGATTTCCACAAGACGATGCCCTTGTGCACGTGGAACCGTTTGCCATCTTACTTCTCCGCTGTTGCTATTTTCAATGTTCTGGGGGGACCCAACTTCAGATTCACGTTTTCGATCCCACGGTTGTGCGCCGTTGTTATTTACCCACATCGTTCAAATCGGTGTTAGTAATCGCGTTGGGAATCAAGGTGTGTGTATCCACAGGTGAATAACCTTTCTCATCTTTCTCCCAAGCGCGCTTAAGGAACCCGTGCTTTGCGTAGGTATATCCACGCCAGCGATTTTCGTGAAGTTCGTCATCTACTTGTTGGCCGTTATTGTTCATCGGATGTCCAAAGCGTGTATTCACACTCCTTACCCTTCCGAGCACATCACGAATCGCTGAAATCTTCATTAAGGGTTTTGCACATCGTGACGAATCGTAACCGTCGCAATAAACATCGGCCCAATCTTCGTTACTCGGTCCATTCGATGGATCATTGTTCGGAAACGCAAGGGCGTTAACCTTCCATTCTATAGGTCGTCCAAATCCATCTAAGTTTCTATCGAAAACCATTGGATCTGTTGGAAATCCATTTGCGCGATTGGACCAATCGTGCTTTCGACCGCGATAAATGCCGCCGGTATATTTATGATAATGCGACGAGACACGGCTAGACGAACGCGACCCCCGGTCAGTCATTTGCCCACGCTCTATTTTGTTCTAAAAAAAGGGAGGGAAAGCTGACAGGCCTCTAATTCAACGGCGTCGATAAACCAAATTCTCTAATGGCTGAGAATCGTCTCCATAGATTTCAACGCATATGTCAACAAACGGGTCCTCCCATTGAACAGCGGAAAACTCCCCGTCAATATCCTCAATATATTCTTTCTCGGTTTCAGTAAGTTCCAGTAGAATAATTTTAATCGACACATCTCCACTATCGGTGACGGCAAAAGAAACGCTTACGAAATTATCGTTGATGTTTCGGTGCAGCGCCGCGCACAAATTGCCAGCTTGAGATTTAATATAGTAATCTAAATCCATCATAATTGCTCAGCTTTTGAAAATAGTGGATGAGCCAGCCAATCGTATCCGGGTTCCCAGGGCTCCCAACTCTCTGTGTTTCCATTGTTTTTATTAAATGCCATTTTTGAGATGAAGAGAGTATTGAGTTCGATTTCAAAACCACGAAGACTGTCCCAAACGCGCCATTTTGTAGAAGGATCAACCGTAGTATCCTCAAGGTATACTATCTGGATAGATATCATCTTGTTACAGAATGAAAAACTCACATCTAGCATTTCTGGCTGTGGGTCGATCATCAGAGCATTTATCAAAGCCACTTCAATATCAATATATTCTTTATTGTAATTCATAAGTTATTTTTGAGGGCCTCAGTACAAGACACCTTTATCAAAAAGAATGATCGAACCTGACACCCAAGGCATAGTATCTGTATTCCAAAATAAAATAAATTCAATTGTCACACTTATTTTTGAATGTACTTGAGAGTATCCCTGGCCCACCATTCTGATTTTTTAGTTTAATAGTAGCACGTTGACCGAATTTTGAACCTGTCGGTACGACTGACGGTTTCGCTGTGCCTTTGATTGCGAAATTTCTTGTCTGTTCTAAAATAGAAAATCTTACATTTAAATATGTCCCCGTTATATTTGGGTCGTGAAAAACCGGATATTTGGATCTGGAAGTAACGCCCAAGAATTTTGCTTTGCCCGAATGTACATTATTGAGTACAGACTGCGCATCATTCCTATTTTTTAACGTGCTTTTGCCGAGTGCCTCTTTATTCCCCTCGATATGTCGTTTTTGTCTTTGCGATACTTTTGTTTTTAACGATTTCAAATAGCCGGAAGGAGGTCGAGGTGGGTTTAGAGCACCAGCACCTGCCGCAGATGATGCGTCTCCCGCCGCTGCTGAGGCGGCAAACAACTTATTAATCCCTGCACCGATTACAGTTGCAACCACAACATTTCGCAGAGTTTTCGACGAGCTATCTTTGTCATAAAGAACAAAAGCAAAACTATCCATTATCGCGAGTCCGAGATTCGCCGCCGCCTTGAAATAATTGCCAGCTTTCCTGTGCCGCACGTAGGCCTCAGCTCGAATCTGAGTAGCCCGCAACGCTGCCGGACTCGTTAACCTTGATCCCCCATTTTCAATTTTTTCTTCCAGATCATTAAGCTCACTTCGTGACTTGTCATCATTTATAAAATCCCCCATCGCCGTAACTTGGAAGGTTTCTAATCCAAAAGGATCGTAACCATTAATCGGATCGTAGGTCGCAAAGCCAAACAAGTTATAACTATCAATATAACCCAGAGGATCGTGGCTTAAAAATTCACCCATTCGAGGCGAGTACCAGCGGTGGTGCATGGTCACAAAACCGGTCAACGGCGAGCGCCATCTGGCGTTTAGACCAAAAGGCATTCCAGCAGGCGCGCTACAAATGACGCCAGGATTACCGACTTCATTGCACTCTAAGGCTTCATCGTTTGAGTATAAGGCAAGACGCCCTTCTTCATCATAGGTTGCGATACCTACCATCACGCCGTTCTCCATATCCCACGCCCCAGCAATGGATTTTCGGTGATCGATGA
>JALSKP010000210.1 GCA_026988815.1 Myxococcales bacterium
ATCTTCGGAGTCAAGCAGACAACGAGATTCATCTTCGCGCGATGGTGGACGGCCAAGCGGATGCCCCTTATCGGGTCGACGTGTGGATCTTTCCCCAACACAAAGTGAATAAATTCCTGAGTATTTGCACCTGTCCGGTGGGCAGGCTTTGCAAACACGCAGTCGCAGTCTGTCTTCAATATCTCGAATTAAATCCGGAACAACAAGACCCAAATAACATCCTTAGGCATAGATCTGCGGTGGAAACCTGGATGAGTTCCCTTGAAGAAAAGGACCATGAAGAACGATTCGTTTTTAAGCCCAAAGAAAAATTTATCGCCTACGTTCTGCGCACCTATGGTAGCGCGTTGGACCTCACGCTTTTCGTCACCACAATTAATAAAGACGGTACGCTTTCCAAGGGAAGACAACATACGATCTACCGTTTATACAACGATGCTCGTTATTACCGGCCGACCTATATTCGAGATGAAGATGTGGGCCTACTCCGTTTAATATATAACATGAATGAGGATACCTATTCCGAATTTACTTTTCGAAGTCCTGAAGGCGCTTTTCTTCTTAACCAGCTCGCCAATTCAGGTCGGCTTTTTTGGCAAACTCTTCTCGATGAAGCGCTGCGCCCCTCCTCTCCACGAACACCGGACTTGCACTGGAAAGAAGAAAAAAAAGGTTTCAGGATGGTCGCACAGAGTCTTGAAACATCGCATATGGTGTACGCCTCGCCGCCAATATATATTGATGTCCAGACACGTGAAATGGGTATCGTGGAAACCCCCTTCACTTCAAAACAATTAGAAAATATTCTCGATGCTCCATTTGTCCCGGCTAGGATCGCTACGGATATCAGCCAGCGACTTGCTTTGAATTTTCCTGATATTCCCTCGCCAACTCCGGTAGAAATTATCGAGATTAAGGAGGTCATCCCTACTATCAAGTTCAGCCTTTTCGGAATACCCACGGCGGATGGGTATAAACATTTTGGTAAACTTACCTATATTTATGAAGGGGTAGAGGCTCCGTGTTTTGTGGAAGATATGGTTTCTTTAGTCTCATTTAATAATCAAATTTTCAAAATATTTCGTAACCTTGAGGTCGAAAAGAGAGTACTGGACGACCTCGAAGCGTTTTCTTTTGAGGTGGCGACCTTGGGAAGCCAAATCTTGCATGTCTTACTTGACCAATATCTTTGGAAGTCCTTCCTCGACCAGATTCTACACTTGGAAAAAGAAGGTTGGATTATCGAAATTAAGGAAAGTTTTAAGTTAACCTTCCTGGACGAAGTGAGGGGTTTTCTCGATATTAAAGAGAGCAAAAATCACTGGTTCGATCTTAATTTCAAGGTTGATATTAAGGGGGAAAAACGAGAACTTTTACCGCTTATCGTTCCTATTTTGGAACGTTACGAACTACACGATTTGCCGGAACAATTCGATATTCGTATTGATGAATTTCAATATATTGAATTTTCAAAAGAACATATTTTCCCCTTTTTAGAAATGATTTACGAACTCTACGACCGCGATCCTATGATCAGCGAGGGGCGTTTGAGGCTCTCTCATTTTGACGCTTTATTTTTAGATGGTATTCAATCTCAACGCGAAAGCTTATTTACCATCAAGGGAGGAAAGAAGCTCATTGCGCTTGGTAAAAAACTTTCATCTTTCACTAAAATTGCTAAGAGCCGACTCCCCAAAGGACTAAATGCCACGCTGCGGCCCTATCAAAAAGAGGGACTTAACTGGCTGCAGTTTCTTCGGGAATACCAACTCGCAGGGATCCTTGCTGACGATATGGGACTCGGGAAAACGATCCAAACCTTGGCCAACCTTTTGCTGGAAAAAGAAAGTAAAAGAATGAAAGGTCCCTCGCTTATCGTGGCGCCCACAAGCTTGATGGGGAATTGGAAAAGGGAAGTTGAACGATTTACGCCCGACCTTAGTGTGCTTATTTTACAAGGGCCAAATCGTAAAAACTTCTTTAAAGATATTGGAAAGTACGATCTTGTACTCACTACCTATCCTCTTTTACCCCGTGATAGTGAGGTTCTGCTTAGTAATGAGTTTTACTATTTGATTTTGGATGAATCTCAGATGATTAAGAATCCCAAAGCCAAAGCATCCAAAGTTGTTCGAGGAATAACGGCGACCCATCGCCTATGTTTGACAGGTACGCCGCTTGAAAATCATCTGGGAGAATTATGGTCTCAATTCGATTTTTTATTGCCGGGATTTCTCGGACAACAAAAAGAATTCAATCGCAGTTATCGCAATCCAATCGAAAGGGAGGGAAATGTTCATCGACAGGAAAGTTTATCCAAACGTGTTCGTCCCTTTTTGTTACGGCGATCCAAAGATGAGGTTGCCAAGGACCTACCGCCCAAGACCGAAATTATTCGGCGCGTTCAACTCCACAAAAAACAAGCCCTACTCTATGAGACGATAAGGGTTTCCATGGAAAAGAAAGTACGTACTGCCATTGCAGAAAAAGGACTCGCGCGCAGCCATATCGCAATATTGGATGCCCTTCTGAAGTTGCGCCAAACATGTTGTGATCCACGGACCGTGTCTTTAAAGAGCGCGAAAAATATTAAACAGTCTGCAAAGCTTGATCTGCTAATGGAAATGGTTCCTGAGTTACTTGATGAGGGACATAAAATTCTCATCTTTTCTCAATTCACGCGGATGTTGTCGTTGATCCAAATAGAGCTCGAAACGAGATCGATTGGATTTACGAAACTTACCGGACAAACGAAAAAAAGAGACGCCGCCATTTCTCGTTTTCAAGAAGGTGAGGTGGATGTTTTTCTGATTAGTTTAAAAGCGGGTGGTGTGGGTCTGAATCTAACGCAAGCTGATACCGTGATTATCTTCGACCCATGGTGGAATCCGGCAGCCGAAAGTCAAGCTGCAGACCGCGCTCACCGGATAGGACAAAACAAGCCTGTCTTTGTCTACAAGCTGGTCGCTGAGAACACCGTCGAAGAAAAAATTCTTGCAATGCAAGAACGAAAAAAAGCTCTTGCTCAAGGGGTCTACTCAAAAGGGGGGCATAAGAAAGATGGCGCTTTGAACGCGGACGATCTGGAGGAATTGTTTCGGCCCCTACCTGTCTGAAATTGATAAGATTTGCGTTTCATAGTTTTAAAGAGGACGCTGGGAAGATAACCCCGCCGGAAATGCTCACTACCGGCTGCCTTTAATCAGACACCGTTAAAATCAGACTATTGTAAATGATGTCATCGCCTTCTATAAATGCCTATCCTATTTCTAAACCTGGTGACCACGTCAAAACATACCAAGTGTGATCCTTTTCGGTGGGATTCTGATCCCCTCTCCCTCTGGGGGAGGGTTAGGGTGGGGGACTTCGTTTTAGCTTGTGGGTTTATTGGCTTCGGCCTTGACCTAGTTAAGTTGTTGAACTTATTGAACCACTTGCTTGTTTGATCGCCCTCACCCCAGCCCTCTCCCAGAGGTGTTGTCACCCGTCTGATTGGCGATCATATTTAGTGGGGATTTATGTTTGAGGCACCGCAATTTTGTCCGGTTATAACTGTAGACAAAATCTAACACATATGTGTTCCGCTGCTCATGTGTTTCG
>JALSKP010000211.1 GCA_026988815.1 Myxococcales bacterium
ATCCAATGTCGGCGGTCGTTCTCGGTGCCGGTAAAGCACTTGATGAAATTGAGATGCTACAAGAGGTCGCTGAATCCCAATAAATTATGTTCTTTTGGAAACAGTACAACACATTCATTGCGATCTTTCTCCTTCTTCTCATTCCCGTTCTCACCTTATCCTCAGACGCTAACGCGCAAGGGATGTTAGGGGGCCTTTCCTCGTTTTCACAATCCATCGCCGCGACTGCAACGGGTGGCGCTTTAAGCTGGGTAGGCGATTTATTTGATAGTTCTTCTTCGATCGAAATAGAGGAGATGAAGCAAGAAATCGATGCACTACGAGAAGAAAACACACGTCTTATCGGTGTTCTTCAAGAGAACAGCCGTTTGCGAAAATTAGTCGGCTTTCGAACCAACAATCCCACATTTTCTCTTGTTCCAGCGGAGGTTATCGCCCGAGATGTCTCGCCTTTTTTTAATGTGGTTTCCATCAAAATAAAAAGCGATGCGGACATCAAACCCAACCAAGCGGTCGTTTCGCACGAAGGCATTGTTGGGAAGATAGAGTCGGTAAATGGGACCTACGCGAAGGTCCGCTTGATCAGTGATCACCGCTCGGGGATCGACGTGTTGACCCAGCGCACACGTGCACGTGCGGTCGTGAGAGGAAAGGGAAGCCCCAACAATGTATCCATTAAAATCCAGTATTTGGACTCCGATTCCGAAATAAGAAAAGGCGACTTGGTCGTCACCAGCGGGATGGGTGGGGTTTTTCCGCCCAACCTCATCGTCGGTCATTTGGACCGCATCGAGGCAAAATCAAATACAATGTTTCGCAAGGCCGAGCTTGTTCCTGCTGTCGATTTTGGCCGCCTCCAATCGGTGTACGTCATCGGCGCTCGCGACCCAAAAAAGAAGGCCAAGAAAGAGAATATACGATGATGATGGAATGGCTTGTAAGGACCTCTCTTTGCATCGCCCTTATTTTTTCTGAGAGCGTCCTCTACGCCGTTTGGGGCGTCGAAAATTTTACGTTTCAGTTGGGATTATCAGCAACGATACTCCTTGGTCTTTCTCGAAACTTTACACTTTCAGCCTTCGTTTTGGTCTTTCTGTTGGCACCGATGGAATGGACGATTAGTGGAGAAGCGGGTCATTATTCATTTGCTGCTGTTGTGATTTTCTTTTTGCTGAGATTCCTGGCGTCTAGAATAAAAGTGAACAAAGCCCAGATTTTTTTAGTCGCATTCTTCGCCGCACTTCTTCATAGTGGGATAATGATTTTGAGCATTTTTCTACAAAAGCCAGCATCCTCAAGTATCCCGGCCATCTTTTCCAACATGATTTGGGCCGCGTTCCTTGTGAGTTTTGGAACCCTCTTTGTGGACCTCGCTTTTCAGGTTGTACGTCGATTCCACGATCCGATGATGGGTAAAAAGGGGTTAAGTAGACGATGACGCCGAACAACAAAGACGGACCCAATTATTTCTCGCGCTACCTCTGGTTCGCCGCTTTTGTTGGACTGGTATTTTTGGGTCTGCTTACCCGATTGTGGTTTTTACAGATCACTCACGGGGAGGAATATCAGCGAAAAAGTATGAAGAATATTCTCAAGAATATTGATATTCGACCCTCGCGTGGTCGAGTTGTGGATCAAAAAGGACGCGGACTCGCAGAGAATCGACCCTCACTTGATCTGTATTTCAACCCTCGGATATTTCGTCGCCAAAAAATGAAAGTGGAAGCGCTTCTTCCCATCGCAAAAATTTTAGATTTCTCCGAAGATGAATTGAACGCGTTGGCCGAGAAAGCCAAAACGCGGAACATTGAATTTTTACTGGCCCGCGACATCACTCGCGTTCAATTAGCCTCCCTGGAAGGTTTGTTTTCAAGCGTACCGGGTATGGAGATTCGAGCGAGCAGTCAACGTACCTACCCCTTCCACGCAGTGACGGCACACATTCTTGGTTTCGTTTCCGCAATCGGTCGCTCGGACGTAAAACGACTTAACGCATTTGGGTACAAACGCGGTGATGTGGTGGGGAGAAACGGTATTGAAAAAGCGTTTGAACCCATCCTGCGAGGATCGCCCGGTCTTGATAGAATGGTGGTCGATGCGCGAGGATTGGAACAAACAGGTGTCGACGATAAGCGTTTTCTAGTCGGCGAGTTTCAACCTGTGGGCATGATCCCAGGACGCGATGTTCATTTAACGATTGATGTTGAACTTCAATTAATCATCGACAAGGTGCTCAAAGATTACCCCTCCGCTGGTGTGGTCGCCGTGGATCCCCGAGACGGTTCGATTCGCGCTTTGTATTCCAAGCCGGCGATCAATCCAAATGCATGGTCGTCTCGACTGGCCTCCTTTGAAAAAAAACGAGCCGATCAAGATCCTCTTAAACCACTTTTGAATAAAACCTTGAGTGGTTATTTTCCCGGTTCCGTTTTCAAAATAGTCGCCGCGTTGGCAGCCCTAGAAGAAGGGGAAATGAGCGTTGAGGATCACGTGCAATGTAGAGGTTCTTACCATTTCGGAAACCGAGATTTTAGATGTTGGAAACGATCGGGTCACGGTTCGGTAAACGTTGAAACGGCGCTCCAACGATCGTGTGATGTTTATTTTTATAATGTTGCCGATAAAATGGGAATTGATGCGCTTTCTAAATACGGAAAAATGTTGGGTTTTGGAGAACCTACTGGGTTGGTCATCACTGAGGGCAAAGGACGAATGCCTGACAAGCAATGGTATATCGATCATCATCCTGACGGATTCACGCCCGGTGCGGCCTTGAATACAGTCCTAGGGCAGGGAGATGTGTTGGCCACGCCTCTTCAGGTCGCGATGGCTTACTCGGCTATCGCCAACGGTGGTATCCTTTACTCGCCCAGATTAGTAGACAAGATTACTAATGGTGATGGCAATGAGCAGTTTACCTTTGAACCGGAAGTCAAACGTGTCCTTGACCTTGACCCCAAAAATATAGAGATCGTCAGGCATAGTCTCTGGATGGCGACCAACAAGCCTGGCGGAACCTCCTTTCGACATCGAACGGTGGAGTTTGAAGTCGCAGGGAAAACCGGGACGGCTCAGGTGCATACCTTTGGTAAAAAACGTATTCGAAACAAAGCGAAAGCCTTTCAGTTTCGTGACCACGCATGGTTTGCAAGTTGGTCTCCGGCCGATAATCCTCGTTTGGTTTTAGTGGTTTTTTTAGAACACGGCGGTTCAGGTGGAGGAAATGCCGCGCCGATCGCGATGAAAATTTACAGGGAATATTTCGGAGGAAATGAGGGCGCATACGTGGAAAGAAAAATTGGAAAGGAGGACAATGATGAGTAAAGGATTGTCGTTTTTCCAACGCGTGGATTGGGTTTTTCTTCTCTTGGTTTTCAATCTCGCACTTCTTGGAGTAGTAAACCTACATAGTGCTTCCCAGTCCGCTTACGGGTTCAATGTCTGGCTCAATCAACTTGTTTGGTTTGGTTTAGGTTGTGTTGTCGTGACGGCGATGTTCTTCGTCCACTACAAATATTTTAAAGAATTCGCCTATGTTGCGTTCGCGAGCATTGTCATTCTCCTTATTGCGGTTCTGAT
>JALSKP010000212.1 GCA_026988815.1 Myxococcales bacterium
CTCCCGGAGGTGCAAGCAGCGATAAGAAATACGGCGATGAAGAAAGATGTTTTCAAAATGATGGGCTCCGAACAAAGATAGAATATTCAATAGTTTTACCGATTTCCAGACTTTCTAGCAAACGAAATCCATTTTAACCAACTCAGAGTAGGTGTGATCATTTTCGGCGGGTTGAATGAAAAGAGGTTTCTTCTTTGGAGTGAAGAGAAGTCCCCTCTCCCAAAGGTATTTTCGGCCGGATGATTACAAAGATGATTATTTAATTGTAAAAGGGATTTCTTATCTACGTGAACTTGGAGTCTACGATGAAAATTAGCCAACACGTAAATACAACACCTAAAACACGAGCCTACATTCAATCCAGTGACAAGTCGGCAAAGGTGCTAGCTGAGGAGCTGGGCGTCAATGTAGACACGATTTACCCTTGGCGAAAAAGAGATAGTACACATGATCTTTCACACACCCCTCATAACTTAAATCCGAGCACAACCCCGGAGCAGGAAGTATTGATCGCAGGACTCCGGACCGACCTAGCTTTGAGTATTGATGATATTATTGAGGTGATGAATCGCTGTCTTAACCTCACACTCTCCAGCAGCTCGGTTGGACCGTGCCTTCGGCGCTTGGGTGTTTCAAAACCAGCTAAACCTAAATCAGAACACCAAACCCAACCCTTTGAAGCCACAAAATTCGCTTAGGTCCACATCGATCTCAAACGTGTCTGATTAAAACCAGTCGGAACTCTGATCTTTTTCAAAAAAATATGGCAATATCCAGTTGAATTAAACCACACCTTAAAGGTGAAAAAAGGATATTGCCATGATTAAAACCTACTCTAAAGCGATCGATGAAGCGATAGTAATCTTGCTAGACGCGATGCTTAAAAACGATGCGCCGATTCGAAAAACCGGAGGTGAATTTGACCGTCAATTTTTTATTCTTTTAGTTTATTTAGGACGAAAGTTACTCGAAAAATTTACCGAACATAATGGGTCAACGTTTGGCTCGAGAACAGAGTTCGAAAAGCTTAAAAGTGGACCGTAAACCTAAAGTGAAATTCACGACGCTTTTCGGAGAAATATCTGTCCACTCGCCCTACCTTTATGACCGAAACAACAAGCAAAGTAAGCGCCCTTTAAAAACCATGTTCGGCGTTCAGGGAAATCGGTCCAGTGATGCCGTTCATCGTGCAATGGATTATATTGAAAGGCGTTTCCGAAATTTATCTTCGCTCGGATTCAAATAAATGTGTGCCCGCCAACTGCTCCGAGGATGCAGATTGCGGTGACTTTTTTTGTCGGCCCGAGATTCCTTGCGGGAATGAGCGCGTGATCGGCTATTACTGCACAACGCCCAATGACGATTGTAGGACCGATGAAGATTGTCCTGAAGGTATCTCGTGCACCTATGAATCGTTTGCTCAAAAATGGATATGCGGCGACGGTGGGGGTAAATGCGAATATGAGGGTTAGCATTTCGGTGGATCGTAGCCGGCTTTGGACTCCTCAGTTTCGTCAGCGATTAGAGAAGGGACAGGTTTGACTTTCCTAAAATTGCGCACTGGATCGTTGATTGATGGATCGCTTGTGAAAAAAACGGTTGTCAGGTGACCTGTTTCTATTCGAAAATAGAAATCGAAAGCACTCAAAAATCTTACTTTGGGATGCTACCCGGTGGTGTATTTTCAAAAGCGTTTAGTTTACCAAAGGTATTTGTCTCAGTCAGGTTGGCAAATCGGGCAATCGCGGCCCGAAGAAAATAAGTAAACATGAAAAGGGTTTTGTGGTTGAGAACTCATCCGGCACTTCGCAGAACGTTCCAACGAAATCGTATATGAGCATTTCATCTGTCCATGAAATTTAGTGAATCGAAAGAAATAGTGAGGGTAGTTGCTTAATCTCGTGACCGGGCTGCTCCCGCAGTCCAGCGCTTATACCTACGCCGTTGAATTGAGCATCGATGAACTCCGTGAGGTGGGTCTCAACTCCATTGAATTCAGTAAGCCCGTTTACCTTTACTTGGATAATTTTTTAGACCTTCCCTTAGGCTCGATCGTGCCGAGCGGATATTATGATCGCGACCAAAGCCAAGATTGGATCGCAAGCGAAAATGGTCGCATTATCCAACGTGTGCAGGGTGGGATCGATAGCGATGGAGACGGGCAAAAAGATGCGGCAAAAGCCCTAAAAAAACTCGGATTCTCCGACGATGAACTACAAAAAATCGTCGACGCCTACCCAGTGGGACACAGTTTATGGCGAGTTCCGGTGACGCACTTTTCCCCCTACGACCTCAATTGGCCGACAAAATTCCCCGATGATGCGCAGCCCTTAAGCGAAGACGAAATTCCAGATTTTCCGCCCGCCCCCAATGAGGACACCTGTAAAGAAGAGGGATCAATTATCGAATGTGAATCCCAAACCCTCGGAAAAGCGATTCATATTCCCGGCAGCGACATGACACTCTGGTATCGAAGCGATCGTGTTCAAGGGCGAGGTAGGCGCATGGTCGTCCATCTCTCGGCCTCTAGAATCCCCGCTAGTTTAGAGGACATCCACGCAACGATTCGTGTCGCCGGTCGCACATTCGACAAAACCTTTGACGCCGAAAAAAATCTGACTTGGGAATTTGAATGGGATGGATTAGATGCCTACGAACGTCCCCTTGGGCGAGACGTTCCGGTTAAGGCTCGGGTCGATTACCGCTACAAAGTAAGCTATGTAATCCCCGCGGAGGCCGAACAATCTTTCGCGCAAAACGGCGGTGCAGAGGCACTTAGAGCTGCCAGAACAATCGGCGTTAAATCTCGAAGCTTCGTCGGCACCCTTGGTGCGTTGGATGCCAAAAGCGTCTTCGGATTAGGTGGGTGGATGCTCGACACCTCAGTATTTTACCAAGGCGATGTTCAGCGCCTCTACCTTCCCAACACCGCCAGCGAGTCAAAGACGAGTAGCGTTTCCAAACGCATTCGAACCCTAGCGGAGTTCGATCGCGAGGACGGATTAATTTTCCAATTATTGAATGCGCCTGATGGGGATGTGTATATCGTCGCCACAACGGCATTATTCTTCGGCCAACACCTTATCTACAAAATGGATAGTGCGGGAAATTATGTCTTCGTCGCCGGGGCGAGACCAAAAGAAGGAGGCGGTCTTGAATCTCTTATCGATAGCTGTATCGGAGACGGAAATTGTGGCGTAGGCGGTCCCCCTGAAGACTTTGCTTTTATCGGTATTCCAGCCATAGATAAGCAAGGCGCAATCTACTTCGTTGACCGCGAATGCATCCGAAAATTCGACCCGGAAAAAATGACCTATGAGAATTGGGGGGGAGATTGCGAGGGCGAGCTTCGGGGACGCCAACCTGACTTTGATCTCATCGCGGCCTGCGATAGTGGAATTTATGTGACCTCAAATCGAAAGGGAATTTGGAAATTTGACCGACAGGGGAACAAAACCCTCGTTGCCGGTTTTGGCCCTTCCGATTCTTTTGATAAAACCTATCTCACTGAGAATATCGATGGAAAAGCGGCACTAGGAACGGCTTTGGGTGAAATCATTA
>JALSKP010000213.1 GCA_026988815.1 Myxococcales bacterium
CGTACAGAAGGATTTCAAAGGTCCCAGCAAGGTTTCCGGATCGGCTGGGACAGGAAAGACGGTTGTTGCGATGCATCGTGCTCGCGCTTTAGCGGCAAAGGGAGAACGTGTATTCTTGACCAGTTATGCAAAGGCTTTGTGCGAAAATATTTCTGTAAATCTTAATCGATTATGCACAGCCGAGGAGCGGAAACAGATCACCGTTTCGACCTTTCATAAACAAGCGTTGGATATCGTCCGTAAGGTAGAGCCAAAGATCGAGATTGCAAAAGACGCGCAGATTCACGAGATGCTGGAAGAGGGGCGCCTTGATGCAAAGAGTGAATACGACGAGAAATTTGTCCAAGCAGAATGGGATGCCGTCATTCGTATTCAAGGGATTCAAACTTGGAATGCCTACCGAGATGCAAAACGTACAGGTCGAGGTCGCGGACTTTCCGTGAAACAGCGCTTGGGTTTGTGGAAGGTTTTTGGTGGCGTGTTTACACGTTTGGAAAATGAAAACCTACTGGATTGGCCAGGTGTCTGTAGTCGTGCTTCTGAAGTTTTGGAGTCGGGTAAAGTCGTAAGCGAGTTTACGTCTGTGATCGTGGATGAGGTTCAGGATTTGAGTCCCCCCGCACTTCTATTCTTAAGAAATATTTGTACGAAGCCTGAAAATTTAATGCTTTGTGGTGACGCCGGGCAACGTATTTATGCTGGAAACTTTAGTCTTAAATCTCTGGGTATTAACGTCGTCGGAAGATCGACGGTACTTCGTTTGAATTATAGAACGACCGAACAAATTCGTCGCGTCGCCGACGCGCTATTGAGCGTTAACTGCGATGACATGAACGGCGGCACCGAGTCCAGAGCCGCTGAAAGTGTTCTTCGAGGACCCTCGCCGGTACTGGTCGGTTATGATGCAGAAAGTGAAGAAACAACCGAAGGGATAGGGGTTCTAAAAGATTGGCTTGCCAGCGGATTAGCGCCCAATGCGATTGGTGTTTTTTGTGCCACGAAGAAGGAGTTAAAACGCTTTCGAGACGCCACGGAGGATGCCGGAATTTCAACGCGAACCTACAGAGACCCCGCCTCAAAAGATCAGGTTTGTGTTGGGACGATGCATAGTGCCAAAGGTTTGGAATTTAAATGCGTATTGGTCTTGGGATGTGCAAAAGGGAAAATGCCGAACAGTTTTATTTTATCGAAAATTCAAGATCCGATGGATCGCGAAAACAGGGAGGCCCGAGAGCAACGTTTATTATACGTCGCGATGACGCGGGCACGTGACGAGTTAGTTGTAAGTTGGGCCGGAAAACCGAGTCCTTTCTTATCGGCAGTTGTGAACAAAGACGGAGGTCGCGATGGCGAGTAAATGGAAAAAAGATCAAAGACCAGATGGAAAGTTTAGACGAAGCCAGGTGCTTACGAATTATGGTGCCGGAGCCATGGTTGATCTTGTTCATCAAGCAGTGTTGATTAGTGGGATTGATCACTGGCGAGCACCCGCCGAACATTGGGAAAAAATTTATGAAGTAAGATTACAAGACCAGATGACGGCGAAATTTAGAGAGCAGGGGAAGATGCTTTCTCAGTCGGCTCCTTTTCGAATGCCTCCGGCTGGAAATGATCAAGAGCCAACCTTTGAACGTGGGATTGAAGCGATCGAGTTCCCGACTTGGTTCATTTGTCAAAATCAACAATGTCGTGCGTTGATCAAAAACAGGTCGTTGGAATTTAAAAGCGGTCGTTATCGGCATGATTGTACTCGCAAGGGTTCGGAGTGCGTACCGGTTCGTTTTGTGATGGCGTGTAAATATGGTCATTTGGATGAATTCCCCTGGCAACGCTTCGTGCACGAGGGCAAGTCGTGTGAAAGTCCATCCCTTCGAATGGAAGAAGGTCCGATGGGGGATTTTGGCTCGATCTTCGTAAAGTGTCTGACCTGCTTGAAGGTGCGAAACTTAATGGACGCCAGGCACACGGAAACAAATGACAAGTGTTGGGGAACACGTCCGTGGCTCGGTAAAGGGAACAACAGCGAAGATTGTGACCAGAAACAACGTTTGTTGATTCGGACCGCAAGTAACGCTTATTTTTCCCAAGTCGAAAGTGCGCTATCGATTCCTGAAACTGGCGATAGGGTTTATGAGGTTGTCACATCAAAAATTGAACGCTTAAAAAAGTGTACGACAACTGCGAAGTTAGAGGCCCTCAAAGAACTAGACGAGGAAATGGAGGAGGTGCTCAAAGGGCTTGAAAGTCGTGCTGTCGTAGAAACAATCATCTATGTTAACGCAGGATATATTCCCGAGCGTGAACCACTACGTACCGCTGAATACAAAGCCCTTGTTGAGTCACCAAATTTTGAGGTTGGCGTTATCGCGCCGGAAGGGGCGGACTTTTTTGCGAGAACCTTGACGGAAAAACCGCCACGAAAAATAGCACAAGTTGTGTTGGCCTCAGCGTTAAGAGAGGTCCGAGTTCAGGTTGGGTTTACGAGGCTCGATAGTCCAACGGCCAATCTACAAGGCGAGTTCGATATGGAAGTACGTATCGCTGAAATCGGGGTGCAAAATAACTGGCTACCCGCGATAGAAATTCGCGGTGAAGGTATTTTTCTTCGTTTAGACGAGGATGAGCTGCGAGAGTGGGAATCTCGACCGGAAGTTATAGAGCGGGCAAAGGTTCTTTACGAAGGCTTTTTGATTGAGACGGCGGATCAAGCCAACGCCGACTTTCCGGGTATGAGATTTTATCTTCTTCATAGCCTTTCGCATTTGTTATTGACCGCGCTTTCTTTGAATTGTGGTTACTCGGCGAGCGCTATTCGGGAACGCATTTATTGTTCAGAAGCAGATTCAGAAACGCCAATGGCGGGGATTCTACTTTCTACGGGATCGCCCGGAAGTGGAGGCACGCTCGGCGGGTTGGTCCACGAAGGGCATCGTTTGGGATACCATCTTAAACAAGCGTTAATGCAAGGCGAGTTATGTTCTAACGATCCCGTGTGTGCGATGCATGTTCCGACTGATCACGCCGAGCGTTATTTGGACGGTGCCGCTTGTCACGGTTGTTTGTTTATCTCCGAATCATCCTGCGAAAAATTCAACAGCTATCTCGATCGTGCGTTGGTGATTTCAACAATTGGTCACCCGGCAAATTTAGCATTTTTTGAGTTGGAAGGGTGACGACCGGTCTCACCAATGTGAGCTCTCAAGTTTTATCAACGGTATTGGGTCGTCTAGATTCGCTTGCTGACGACGATATTATCACCCAACCCAAACTTGCGAACTGGGGCTTGTCTGAGGTTTCTTTTACGTTGATAGATATTCTGGGAGAGAAAAATGTCGTGTTTTGGCGGGTCGTAATTGAGGCGGTTCTTGAAGAGCGTGCACATGCTGTTGCACCTCCAGAATTGGTTTGGACAGGCGACTCTTATACAAAAAATTTACGAGCGACGCCGGTGGTCATACGGCAGTTAATTGCCAGCGCCCAAACCCATATTTTAGTGACAATTTATTCTTATCAACGCGGTGAGAAGTTTATTTCTTATCTCGTTTCGGCATTGG
>JALSKP010000214.1 GCA_026988815.1 Myxococcales bacterium
AATGGGTTAGGTCGTAGATCATGTAACCGATCACAAAACCGCCATGAAAAGCGAGCCCAATACGTCCGAAAACCGCATACCAAATCGCGAGAAAAATGAAAAAAAGCGAGATACTGACCGCTGGCGGCATTACCAAACGGTATTTATCGCGAGGCCAATCATGGTGAACACCATGCACTAAAAAGTGAAGTTTGGGCCCCCACCACGTATTAGGCTTCCAATGAAAGAAGGTCCTGTGAAGCCAGTATTCAACAAAAGTCCACGCGACGATTCCAGCTAAAGCGAGCCCCAAGGCTGGCAGTAGTTGAATAAATCCCGCATAAATACTGTACGCAATAAGAGCGAAGGAGGCGGGAACATAAAGTATGGCGACAAGGGAAAAATGCGTTCTTGAGAAAAAATCAAGAAAGTCACTTTTGAACATACGGGGCGAATCTTTTGTGGCACTAAACATAGACATTTATTGTTCCTATTCGGAAAATCACTATTTCGTATCTGGTTTAACATATTGGAGCGAGAATCCCAAGATAGCGAATATGGAAAATATTTCGCCCTCTTTTACTACTTGTGGCGTGAATAAAGCGAGGGTTCGTTTTTCCATGGATAATCAGGATAAAATATCTCATCCAGAAGAAGTCCTCTGGCAGGTGCGGTTCGCCCCGCTTTTGCTCTTGTTTTACTCAATAAAATCTTCGGAATAGCAGCGGCCTCTTTTTGTCCCAACCCTACTTCCACCAAAGTTCCTGCAATGATTCTAACCATGTTTTTTAAAAATGCGTTTCCTTGAACAACGATTTCCAAATACGCCTCGTTAGTAATAATATTTACTTTATTAATTTCCCTTTGCGTCGTCCGCGCTTGGCAATCTGAGGCGCGAAATGCCGAAAAATCGTGCTCCCCGACTAAAAAATGTCCCGCTACCTGCATCGCTTCCACATCAAGGCGCCCCTTCACTTCCCACTGAAGATGGCCCTGTAAAGGATCGGGAAATCGATGTCTGAAAATACGGTAGCGATAACGTTTTCCCGCTGAGTGGTGACGTGCATTAAAATCAAGATCTATTTCTTCGGCGTGATTGATTCGAATCGCCTTCGGCGTCATCGCATTGAGGCCTCTCACAAAATCCCAAACAGTACGATTCGTAGCATGTTTTAGATTGGCAACCTGGCCCTTAGCATGCACACCAGCATCGGTTCGACTGGCGCCCTGAAAACTATATTCCTCAGTATCTAAAAGCTGTTCTATCGCCTTTCGTATTTCTCCTTCCACAGTCGAGCAATCAGGTTGACGCTGCCAGCCGTGAAAATCGGCGCCATGATAGGCTATATGTAGTCGGATGTTTTTCATGCTTCCTTGGGAAAATTTCATTCTTTAGAAAAAGCGAGATTTGTCAATCAAAGCCGGATTCTTATCGACCCCCAAACGTAGGCCTAAATCGACCCTATCACTAACGCCATAGCGAGCTTAAGTTAAGGGAAGGATAGTATTCGAGATTACCAATTCGAGGTATTGTCACATCAGAATCAGAATTCGGATCTGTATCCGTTTTGTAGGCTACCATCCCCGGTTCGACCCCAAGTTGCCATTTTCCTGAGCCGTTGGTTCTCGCCGTTTGCATCGTTCCCGCGCAAGCGCATAGTGCAAACGACAAGTAAACAAATATACTATTTAAAAACATTCTTCCATTCATTCAAAATCCCATCGATATACAAATTTGCTAACCAGCGCATTATGTCGCTGATTGGTTTTTTTTAAGAAGAGATTTCGCCCGGGGTAACCTTTACCCATTCCTTGGAGTAGCTCTACCGCACTGCTAAAAAGACCGTCCGATTCGATAAACAGTTCGAGAAAAAAAGAGCTTTCTTAGCGCGTAAAACATAACTACCTTTTCCTTTTCATTCGAGGCAGGCATGGCAGACATAGAAAGTATTTTGATCGAAGAACGGCGTTTTAAACCCTCTGAATCGTTCGTTGAACACGCGAATCTCTCGGAAGAAAAATATCAACACATGTTGGCCGCAGCGGACCAGGATTACGAAAAATTCTGGGCCGACTTGGCACGCGAAGAACTCCAATGGTCCACCGATTTTGAGCACACCTTGGAATGGACACCTCCTTTTTCAAAATGGTTTCTTGGTGGAAAACTCAACATGTCGGTGCAATGTTTGGACAAACATTTAAAAACCTGGAGAAAAAACAAAGCCGCCATTATTTGGGAAGGCGAACCTGGCGATCAAGTCACCCTCACCTACGGCCAACTCCACGCTGAGGTGTGTAAATTTTCAAACGCCCTTGAATCACTTGGTGTACTAGCCGGCGATCGTATTGCGATCTACATGCCGATGATCCCCGAACTCGCCATTGCCCTACTAGCCTGTGCGAGAATCGGCGCTCCACATTCGGTTATCTTTGGCGGTTTTGCACCAAAGGCGATCCGAGACCGCGTTGAAGATGCGCAGTGCAAAGTCATCATCACAGCCGATGGCGGATATCGACGTGGTTCCGTCCTAGCCCTGAAAACCAACGTGGATGAAGCTTTAGATTCTGGCTGTCCCTCTGTTGAACATGTTGTCGTGGTTAAGCGCACTGAAAACCCAGTGACCTGGCGAGAAGACCGCGATTTGTGGTGGCACGAGCTGGTCAAAACCCAATCCTCAAAACACGATCCCAAGGCCTTTAACTCAGAACATCCTCTTTTTATTTTGTACACCAGCGGCACCACCGGACTGCCCAAAGGCGTCGTTCACGCGACCGCTGGGTATGCGCTTTGGACCAAACTCACGAGCAAATGGGTTTTTGATCTCAAGGATACCGACACCTACTGGTGTACCGCCGACATTGGTTGGATCACCGGGCATAGTTATATCGTTTACGGTCCCCTACAAAATGGCGCGACAACTTTTATGTACGAAGGCGCGCCGAACTACCCAGAGGCCGATCGTTTTTGGGATATTTGTGAACGCCACCAAGTCTCGATTTTTTACACCGCACCAACCGCTATTCGCGCCTTCATGAAGTGGGGCGATACCCCTCCTTTGTCACATGATTTAACGTCCTTGCGTTTGTTGGGAAGCGTCGGCGAGCCTATTAATCCCGAAGCATGGATGTGGTACCGAAGCGTCATCGGAAAAGATCGCTGCCCCATCGTTGATACCTGGTGGCAGACCGAAACCGGTGGAATGATGATTTCGCCCCTTCCGGGAATTACAACCACTGTACCCGGTTCTGCGACCCGTCCTCTTCCAGGAATCGACGCTGCGATCGTTGACGGCCAGGGTAAAGAAGTCGCTGACGGAAACGGCGGGTTTCTCGTTATTCGAAAACCCTGGCCAAGTATGTTGAGAAACATCTGGGGAGATCCCCAGCGTTTTAAGAACACCTATTATGGAAAATATGAGGGCATTTATTTTGCTGGTGACGGCGCACGCTGTGATGAAGATGGCAACTTTTGGATCATGGGCCGTATCGATGATGTGATCAATGTTTCCGGCCATCGTCTCGGAACAATGGAAATTGAAAGCGCCTTGGTCAGTCACCCCGCCGTGGTCGAAGCT
>JALSKP010000215.1 GCA_026988815.1 Myxococcales bacterium
GATGGCGGCAAGAAGTTCCGCCGCTACCATCTTGCGCTGAAGTTCTCCTTTTTCTTCAGAGGACAACCAAAAGAGTCCTCGCCTTTCCGAGAGCGTCATCGACGCCAGCTTTTCTATTTGATTGTTTTCGACCATCCCCTTTGCAGCAATACGACTCACAAAAAAAGAATTGGAGCGAAACAAAGCTTCAAAGATTTTCGCTAATTGATTACCACATCCCAATCTTGTTCCAACGATATGAACGTTCCAGAGAAGAATTCTCAAGGTTTCGGCGGCATTGGAGTCTTCGAGGCTCTGCTTTAACACCTCCAGTCGTCCCAAGGCACGTCCAGGATCAGATTCTACTTCTTCTCGAAGCATCTCCCAGACTGCAGGATCTTGATTATTTTTAGAAAGGTATCGATCAAGTTCGGACCAATATTCGTCTGGTGATGGGCCGTCTAAATAGAGGGATAACGCGAGACGATAATTCTTAACTTCGAAATTCCCTTTTTCTAGAATGTTTGAAAGGGCCTTGTTTTCGGACGCGTTTTTATAAAGGTCCTCAAGTCCTTTCCAATCGCCAGCACGACAAAGTACGCGTTCAAAAGAAAAGAAAAAGTGCGGATTGTTTGGACTGGTTTGAATGGCTTGTCGATAAAGCTCGACGAGTTCTTCAGGAGTTGCCCCCGTTCTTTCAAGAAGCTCTGCTCGTCTCCAAATATTTTGAAAATCTCCTTCCTCAACATTCCCTCTCAGGAAAAACATTTTTGGATACTCCCCCGCTAGAATTAAATTTTGGCCATAAGAAATAAGTGAGGGAAGACACTGGGGAGCCTCGGACAGGCTGCGCTCTAATACGCGTCGAACCTGATCGTTATCCTCACCTTTGGTGTGGAGAAAATGGGCGTATCGTTCTAAAATAACGGCTCTAGATTCTCTATTTTTGGTCGCAAGAACGAGCTTTTCGACGGCATCGCGAATACCTTTTTCGTCTTCTCGATCGTAGGCCTTCCTAAGCCAAGAACGTAGCACCATGGTGTTAGAGGGCGATAAATTTGAAGCGTCCCTCAACACAGAATAAGCCGCATCTTGTTCACCAAGTTTACTGAGTAGGTCACTCATCCGCATCAGACGAGCGGTCGTATCGCCCTTTAAGCGCTCGGTCGTTTCAGCCGCGTTTTTTTGGTGTTCTTTGCCTGATCTGACGTCCTGTCCCACAATTCTTCGCAGAACATTTAACTCCTTTTCCATATTCCCCTGACGATTGGCGACATCTTGAGCAAGTAAAAGGACCGGACGGTAATTCTTTTCCAAAAGGCTTTCGACCTCTTCAAAAAAGCGAGGAGATTCTTGAAGTAAGTAGGTGGAAAGCGTTCTTAGATCTTTTGCAATCGAGGGAGCAAGGGCGGCACTTCTCAACCACGATCGACTTGCATTAAGTGTTTCGGAGGACCTATGCGCATCGAAGGCAAGGACGAATCTGGCCTTTAAGGTCTCTGGAGGAAGCACGCGTTGATTTAACAACTCACGAAAGGAAGGAGAAATATTTCCTTTTAGAATTCTTTCAATCACGATCGAAGAACGTCTTAGGCTGGAAAAATCCTCGTTAAGATAATCGCTTTCTTCGAGATCTTCCAACGCATCTAGAAATTGTTTATCGGCGTGTTCCCAGTGATTTGAAACACGTTCAAGTAATTCGGAACGGTGTAAGAACCCCGACACTTGAGCTAAATTTGCAAGAGATTGCGCATCGTTTTCAGATTGGCTAAAGATCGATGCAATTTTCGAAAAAAGGAAGAGAAAAGCGCCTCTTTTTTTAGGGGATGCCTCGAGCAAAATATCGTTGCGAAGTTCCTTAAGAAAGCCACCCCACATTTGGGGAATCGAACCGTCGCCGGATCCGAGTTGAGGGAGATGATCAAGAATACCTTTGGTAAGATCGTCTATTTCACCCTTATCGATTTCGGGTTCGGTGGTCTTATAGCCATCTTTAGAGAACGCACCTTCCTCCAGGGTGTCAGACCGGATTGGGCCATCGGTCAGTGTTGATTCAGCTTTAAAATCTGACACTTCCATAATACTGGAATCGGCGACGTCGAGAACAAAATCGACAATTTGCGAAGAGGTATGCTCTTCCTCCATCCAATCGTCCCCATTCGAATCAACGTGGGAGGGAAGAACTGTGGATTCGCGTTCCATTCCTTCGTTTTGCATCTCCAAAAGTATATCGGATTGAAAGGGCTTGGAGCGATCGTTTTCTTCGTTGTTCATATTTTACCTTCGAGGCGGGAATAATCCACCCAAAGGCCCTTGGTTGTCAAATGGGATCAATAGGTTGAAAAAAGAACGAAAAGTGCATTCTTTTCATAACCTTAGTTGATTTTATTAAAAATCCTATGTACAGTGGTTTCAAATGAAACCGAAAAATCTAGAAAAACCTCCCAAAGGATTCACCTTAGTAGAATTGATGATAGTCGTTGCTATCATTGGAATTTTAGCCGCTATCGCCATCCCAGCTTTCCGAAGATACATCAATTCAACGCATGTAGCCGAATCCGATCTCCTCATGGATTGGATAACCAAAGGCGCGATCTCTTACTATACATCTGAACAAAAATTTTCGGGGCCCAACGGCGATCAACCTTGGCATATTGGAAACCCTTCACCGGGGCAAGCAACTTCATATGGGATGCCTGTCATGAACAATACCTTTCCTGGCGGCGCGAGCTTTGCGTTCAATACCGAAGACGGCGAAGGCAATTTTGAAAATTGTGCCGTCGCTCCTTCGGGGGGTGCAAAAACGGTAGGAGCGCCCTTATTTGGCAGTCCGATGTTCAACGCAGTATTAAAAAAATTGAAGCTATCCCAGCCTGATGCAAGATACTTCCAATACGCCTACCGAGCAACCGGAGTCGCCGACGCGGCCGTTGTAGATATTCGCGCTCTCGCGAATTTCAAAGCCGGCGGGGTCTGTCACACTGTGAGCAGATCCCTGGCGGTAACCCAGGATGGTCCACGAGCGGGTCCCACCTCTGTCGTCAACGAATTCGAATAAACTAAACTCGCCTACAAAAAGTACAGGGAAGAAAGCCTCCATTGAAAGCTCATCCATTGCGCGTTATATGAATGTCTCCTCAACCCCGGACGAATCCAGATGTCGGTTAACTTCAAAGACGCCTATTCTAACGAAGCTCCTCCCCTTAAACACGCAATACGTTTTGTCAGCGCGGCCAGCCTTTTTGACGGACATGATGCTGCTATCAATGTCATGCGTCGAATCCTCCAACGATCTGGATCGGAGGTCATCCATCTTGGACATAATCGTTCCGTACACGAGATCGTAAGTGCGGCGATTCAAGAAGACGCCCAGGGAATTGCCATTTCCTCCTACCAAGGAGGTCACGTCGAATTTTTTAAATATGCTCGAGACTTGCTCGATCAAAGAGGCGCCTCCCATATTCAAATTTTCGGGGGTGGCGGAGGCGTTATCGTCCCAGAAGAAATCGCCGAACTTCATGCGTACGGCATTACGAAAATTTTTAGTCCTGAGGACGG
>JALSKP010000216.1 GCA_026988815.1 Myxococcales bacterium
TACACAATTTTCGACCTTGGGACTCGGTCCTGGAAAAGCGATAAGTGTTGAACGGCCTCGCTCCGCCGATTGTATTATCGATTGGCTAGCTGCGTGGAAATGCGGCGCTGCCTTTATTGCCATCGATCCCGCCCTACCAGACATACGAAAAAACAAGTACCAGGAATTTGGTGTTGTACACGTTGTTTTGGATCAGCAGCCCTACCGGCGAGTTGGTAAAGATGCCTCCTATATAGACAATGTCACCAGATATGTTTTTCACTCTTCAGGTTCCACGGGCGAACCCAAAACCATCTGTATGCCAACAACAGGATTATGGCCCGTTATTGAGGAACAGATAAAGGTCTTCCAAATCAAAGAGACCTCGCGCGTCTACTGGATGCTCTCGCCTGGATTTGATGCCTCTCTTTCAGACGTTTTTAGCGCTCTCTGTTCGGGCGCCACGCTCTGTATTGCCAAAGATTTTCAAGACGTGCAAACCTTCCTTCGCGATATCAATACTCGCCAGATCACCCACATCGACATTCCACCCTCATTGCTCTCACGCCTTGATTTTTCGGATTTTCCAGAGAGCATTCAATGTATCATCGTCGGGGGCGAGTTATGCTCCGAGGCGAGCATCCAAACTTTTTCTGGGAAAATTAGGATGGTCAATTGTTATGGTCCGACCGAAACCACGGTATGTTCCAGCATGAAAATCTTGACCCCAGGTAGCGATCCAAGAAATATTGGTACACCCATTCCGGAGACTATCTATCGTGTCGAGAACGAAGAACTATGGATCAGCAGTCCAGGCGTTTCGCTTGACTACCCAAATCAGAAGAACACAGATCGTTTCAAAAACGTGGGCGCTCGACGGTGGTTTAAAAGTGGGGATAGGGTTCGCGAACACGAAGGAGAGTTCTTTTTCCTCGGACGTCTGGATCGCCAATTCAAAATAAATGGACAACTTGTCAATCCTGAAGAGATTGAAATATTCTTGCGTGGCCAAAAGGGTGTGAACGATGTGAGGGTTGAACAACGCGGGAATGCGATCGTTGCCATGTGCGAACTCGACAAAGATCTAGAACTTGGAGGTCTTCGAAAAGGGTGCCAAGACACCTTGCCCCTTTGGATGGTTCCGCGAATCATTCGCGTCGAGGCGATACAGAGAAATGAAAACGAGAAAATTGAATTTTCAAAAAACGAGCCTTGTCCTATCCTTGAGGCAATGTCGCATCACCTCGGATTTCGGCTAGAAGAGGATGATAACTTTTTGAAGGTGGGTGGGGATTCTCTCCTTGCTTTCGACCTTATTCAAGCTCTTTGCGAAAAGGGTATTTATATTAATGTCGAAGACCTTCGTCATGATGGGACCCCTAGAGGTCTTCGTAATCTGCAATCCACGACTTCTTACCGAACGAAAAAGGAAGTAAAGTCGCATAGTAATTCATATCTAAAAAAACGGCCGAAACTAGACTTATATTCTAGTCGCATCGGATCGAAGCGCAGACAAAATAGGATCGTACTGACAGGGGCGACGGGCTTTCTGGGCCGTCGGCTTTTGAAGATAATCATGGCAAAAAAACACAAGGTGACTTGCATTGTTCGTGCGAAGACTTCTAAGGCCGCCAAGGAACGGCTTTTTTCTGGCGATGCTCCACCTAATGTCGAGGTATTAGCGGGCGATCTTGGCCAAGCTTTTTGGGGTTTAGAAGAGGATGTTTTTAACGCACTTTCGAATCGTTGTGGCACGCTTATTCACCTCGCCGCAGATCTTAACCTAAGTAGTGCCTACTCGCCGGAATCCGTTTTTGCGATCTTCGATCCGCTAATGACTTTCTTAGAAAGCGGTGCGAAAAAGAAGATGGTCTTTGCATCTACTTTATCGGTTTTCGCGAATACCGATTTCGAGGAAAACAAGGATCTACGCTTTTCGAGAGAAGGCACATTCGTAAACGATGATACGAAAATCTATGGTGCTTATGCGTGCGAAAAAACCTTAGCAGAAGAGATTATTGTTCAGCGCTACCCCGATGCATGCGTATTACGAATGGGTCTTTTATGCGGAGATAGTAGAAGTGGAGAGGTTCATAAGAAAAACACATTGATAGCCCTTATCCGTACGATCGCAAGATTGGGTCATGCGCCGCGACCTGCCTCCCAGACCTGGCAGTTTGACATGACGCCGGTGGACTATGCAGCCCGCGCCTGTGATGCACTGATGGAGGCCTCGGGTATTTTCCATATCGCCAACGCCCAAAGTACAACGCTTGATAATCTGGTGGCGGCGATTGAGGAACATCTTCACGCCCCCATTTTGCGGATCCCTCCTGCGGAATTTTTAGCGCTTTTGGACGGATCGCAAGGCGAGGATGTCCAGCTGGCGAGGATGGGCTTTGCGCGGTGTAATAGTAAAGTAGTCTACGATATCATTCGGCCAGGAGATCTCTTTCTCGCGAGCGGCTTTGATTTTGATGGCACAAAAACGGAGACCCTTCTTGCGAAAAAGGATTGCAAAAGAGAGGTCGATAATCCTAATCTGTTAAAGCGCTATGTAGAATGGGCGCTGAGGAAAAGTGAGGTGTAGAATGAAAACAACAGGAATGGTCCTAGGGAAATTCTATCCGCCTCATAAGGGGCATGAATTTTTACTCCGTTTTGCACAACGTTATTGTGATGAACTCTTCATCATCGTGGGCTCGCTAAAATCGGAAAGCATTTCCGGCGCCCGACGCGTGGCCTGGCTTGAGGCAATGTTCCCAGAAAGCACGGTGCTTCATTTAGAAAAAGAGTTGCCGCAGAAACCGGAAGAGGATCCTCGGTTTTGGGAGATCTGGAAAGCCGCCTTGGGAGAGGTCCTCCCTTGTTCTCCAGACTTGGTTTTCACCACCGAGAATTATGGCGCTGCCTTGGCCAAACATCTCGACGCGAAGTGGATAGCTCCTGACAGGAATCGAAAAACAGTTGATATTTCGGCCACGAAAATTCGCGAAGATCCGGTCCAATACTGGTCTTATTTGAATACTATTGTTCGCCCTTACTTTCGAAAAAAGATCGTAATCTGCGGGCCGGAGTCGGCGGGGAAAACGACACTGACAAAACAATTGGGGATTCATTATTGCGCATCCGAGTCGGCGATATTCGAAAATACGGTACGTGAATTTGCGCGCCATTATCTTGAAAAGAAATCAACATCCATTGCATTTTCGGATATGGAAATCATCGCGCGTGGACAAGAGGCGGCCATCGAAGCGTTGGCCTTTGATGCTGGACCTTTTCTTTTCTGCGATACTGATTCTCGTGCGACGCGTCTTTGGAGCCATGCACTCTTTGGGAAATCTAATTCTCATATTGATCGCATCGCCGATCGCGCTCGAGCAGATCTTTATCTTCTTTGTCGACCGGATATCGCCTACGAGCCCGATCCGATTCGCTACCTTCCCGGCCAAAGGCAAGCTTTTTTTGACGCAACAAAAACCGATCTTCAAGGCATGCATGTCGTTGAAATTTTCGGTGATTTTAGTCAGC
>JALSKP010000217.1 GCA_026988815.1 Myxococcales bacterium
GAAAACACCGTTGAAGATGTTCGTCCTCTAAACTGTATTCTGCAGCACACCGCGTTGTTTCGAAACGCTTTTTTTCGACCTGGTTGAGTAAGGTTGGACGTCGCTTGAAGGTCGTAAGTTCGATATCAGAGTGGTCTGGTTGGAAACCATAGGGTCGATACGATAAGGAATCAAATACTTTCGTTTCAGTGGAGGTTTGAGACGTACAGGGTGGCGAATAATGGCGATGGTTGTCAGTTGCAGGTTTATCATGTCCTACCTCGATGAAAAGTTTGACGCAGCCGGAAGAGGGGAATTGAGTCAATCGTGCTGAGAGTCTGTTGTTTTATGTGGTGATCTTTTCTTTGTTTTCTTTTGTAGCGTTGCCTTCAATTTAATACGAATTCCGCCTCGATCGACGATAACTTCAACACGATCACCGGGTTTATATTGGCGTAATGCGAAGGCGTACTCCTCCATCGAGTCCACTTCGAACTTTCCAAATTTAACGATGATGTCGTTGGCTTTCACCCCCGCTTTTTCGGCAGGGCTACCCGCACGTGTTCCACTCAAACGAACCCCTTCATCGGGTTGTTTTCCAAAAGAAGGAACCGACCCAAAATAGACGCCATACTCTCGTGAACCACCAGAAGAATAACGAGGATGTGATTTTATTTTTGTATAAACGATGTCTTTTTTATCGGCAAGTTCACGAATGATCCTTATCGCTAGAGTTCCAATTTTTTCCGCTCCATTTGGATTTAACTTTTCGGCGCTGTCGGAGGGACGGTGATAATCATTGTGCAAGCCCGTAAAAAAATGGAGCACCGGAATTCGTTTTGAGAAGAAGGAACTCTGGTCTGAGGGGCCGAATCCATCTTTGGATTTCTTCAGATCTAAAAGCAAACCCACTTGGGCGCGCTGAATGATATCCACCAAACCTTTGGCGCTTCCTGTGCCAAAGACATCGAGTTTATTATTTTTCATTCGGCCAATCATATCGAAATTGATCATGAAATCGACCTTGTCGATGTGCATACTGGGGTCGCTTACAAAATGTTGGGAACCGAGGAGGCCTGATTCCTCTCCAGAAAAAAGTACAAAATAAATATCACGCTCGAAGACGCCTTCAAAAGGTTTGAGCGCCCGAGCGATTTCTAAAATCGATGCAACACCCGATGCGTTATCGTCCGCGCCGGGATGAATAGCTTTTACGTCGGGCGAAAGACTTCCATCGCCGCCGAACCCAAGATGGTCAAAATGTGCACCCACGACGATACGCCTCCCGTTTTTATTTTTGCCTTTTAAGCGCGCAATAATATTGGTTGCCATCGTGGTTTCTTTTTTGATTTTGGTATGAAGAGTTATGAAAAGGGATTTCGTCGAGATTTGGATTCTCTCTTTGTCATTGCCTTTTAAGGAAGGAAAAAGTTTGGATGCAAAAGAAAAGGTCATCCGGAAAACTGGTATTTTTACATTTCCTTGCGTTGCTTCAAAGGGCGCGAGGTTGTCTTTCGCTTTGGGGTCGTTGATCAGAATGACAGCGTTAGCACCATGATGTTTAGCATTAATGGCGGCATATTTATCGCCGACACTTTGGCTAATCAATACAACAATTTTGTTTTTTGGATTTTTATTTTTGTATGGATCTTCCTCGCTACCGATAAAAATAACTTCACCCTGAACACTGCCATCGCCAGAGAAAGACGCAGGCCTGACATCCTTTGCCTTAGGTGTCCATTTCGTTGAACCCTGTTTAATCAGAAAATGAACCTCCTCGATTCCAGTTGACTGGTTGATGGGAAAAAGATTGGATTCAGTATGGTATCCAAGCTTACTAAATTCATGGTTGAGAAAGGTTTCAGCTTTTTTGATGCCGGTACCTCCGACGGCTCGTCCTTCCATTGATTTTGACGAAAGTTTTTTCGTGATACGTGACCAATTTTTTTGGCTACCTTCGGATAAACTGATTTTTTTCGGTTTTTGGTCGGTCCATTTTGCGATGAAAACATTGGTATCGCCCTCTTTTTTTGCGCCTCTATTGGAAGAAAAAATAAGCTGGGTACCGTCGTGGCTAAACATTGGAAAGGCGTCAAAGCTTTCTTCGAAGGTCACGCGTTCAAGCCCACTTCCGTCGACATTGATGAGATAGAGATCAAAGTTTCGTCCTCCAGGATCGTCCATATTGGACGCAAAAATAATACGCTTTCCGTCGGGATGGAAGTAGGGCGCAAAGTTTGCAGCCCCGTTAGACAGGATATTACGCTTGTTTGAGCCGTCGCGATTCATGACAAATAAATCCATGACGCTGGGCCGCACTAATCCCTCGGCGAGGAGGGCGCTATAATCGTGTATCGCTTTTTTGTCCTTGGGATGGTTCGCGCGATAAACGATTTGTTTACCGTCATAGCTAAAGAATGCACCTCCATCGTATCCAACCTCATGGGTTAGCTGGGTTGCATTTTTACCGTCGGCATCCATGATCCAGATGTCGATATCTCCGCCGCGGGTGCTTGTGAAAAGGATAGCATCGCCGGTCGGCGAGATAACACCTTCAGCATCGTATCCTGGGCTCGGAGAAAGGGCGACTGGGTTCTTGCCGGTTTCATCTGAGATGTAAATATCGAGGTCGGCCAATAAGGGCCAAACGTAGCCTTTGGAATAATCGGGTTTTTGCGGACAGGTTTTGAGCGTTTTATGGCTTGAGCTATAAATAAGTTTGGGAGAGTTCGGAAAAAGAAAGCCGCAGGTCGTGCGTCCAAGACCCGTCGATACGAGGCGGGGATGCGTTCCATCGCTACCCATGGTAAAAATCTGGTCGCATTGAAAACCGTCTCGGGTGGATTGAAAAATAATTTCACTGCCCTGAGCATTAAAATATGCTTCCGCATTTTCTCCGCTAAAAGTGAGTTGTTTTAGGGCTGCAAAATGATACTCGCCGTTCCGGATAAGGTCGTTTTTATTCACAGCTTTCGTTTTTTCTGCATCCAAGGCCGCATTTGGAGCATCTGAACGATGCGGCTGCGAGGAGCACCCAAACGCAGAAAGTGAGAACAGAAAAATGATATTGAAAAAACGATTATTCATTCTTTTACCTTCGATTGCTTCGCATCTAATATTAAGCGATAGTGGCGTCGAAAGATTATTTACACGACGTTGAGCAAATGATGAAGTACA
>JALSKP010000218.1 GCA_026988815.1 Myxococcales bacterium
CCTGAATTGTGTAAAAAAATCTTATCCGAGCGCGTTAAGGCGTTTCGCCAATCGGCCTTTCTTTCTTGAAGCACGTTCTTTTGGAACGACGTTCTTTTTAGCAGCTCGGTCCAAGATGGAAGAAATATTCTTGTACGCTTCTGCCGCGTCCTTTTTATTTCCTTCTTCAAGTGCCGTTTCGAACTTATTCGTAAAGGTACGAATGTGCGAGCGAATGCGCTTGTTGATGATTCTTTTTGTTTCATTTTGTCGCGCACGTTTAAGTGCTGATTTACTATTTGCCACGAGAAACTCCGTTAAAATGATCTCGAC
The DNA here is from genome assembly GCA_026988815.1 of Myxococcales bacterium. GTDB lineage: Bacteria > Myxococcota_A > Bradymonadia > Bradymonadales > Bradymonadaceae > CALJNB01. The sequence goes on from JALSKP010000218.1 coordinate 313, forward strand.
TTCGGTCGGCGTTGATACCAAGCAACGCGAGGAATGTCAAACCGATGTGTTATCTAAGTTTTCTCTCCGCAAGTTCAATGTAACTTTTGGCGCTTTTATTGTTCGGAGATTTCTTTAACACGCCCTTCCAGGTCTTTATCGCCGATTTATAGCGTCCTAATCGATAATAGGCTTGTCCGAGCGAAATCCTATACTTGATCGATCCCGATCCTTTCACCGCTTTTGAATAGTAGGTTGCCGATCTGGCATAATCGCCTTTATCAAAATAGATCGCCGCTAACCCTCCAGTGGCCGAAGAGGAACCAGGATGTAGCTTGAGGGCATCAAGATAGAGTTTTTTGGCGGCATCGCCTTGGCCTCTACCATAGGCGGACTTGGCTTTCTTGATGAGCTTTTTGGCCTCTTCTTTTGCATTGGTTTTATCTTCGGTTTTTTCTTTCTTTTCTACGCTATTTTGATCATCAGTAGCTTGGTTTTCGCTCTCCTCTTTTTTGAGCGTTCCCGCCAAGGTTGCGTTAAGCGCGTCAAAACGCTCGGCCAAGGCGCTATTGGAGGGATCAATTTTCTTCGCTTCCCGCACCAGGTTGATCGCCTGATCTGTGGCAACCGTATCTGATTTTACTAAAACCGCGGTAGAAAAAGCGGCCTTGGCTTTCTTAAATTCTGAGGATGTTGGAAAAGCCAATTCTAATTTTTCAAGATGGGAAGAGGCAGCCTCCCCCATGGGCGCGACTAATTTTCCTGACGCGAGCGCCTTCTCAAAACGCGTATAGAGGTCGTCCACTTTCACGTCCGCTTTTTCGAGGGCTTTTTCTTTCTTAGGCCCATCGGCGATCGCGCTTTCATCGCCCGGAACTTTTGCGGGCTCATAGAGGTATTCGACATAGACGAAGGTTCCCACGCCCAACAAAAGTGCACCTAAAAACGCTAGGATAAAAATGGTTCGATGTTGGGTTTTGCTATCCTCAAGCCCTTCTTGTTCAAAGGAGCGCTCCCAGGTTTCATCTTTGGGTGTAGAGAACCAGTCTCCATCGGCTTCAGAGGTTTCGATTTTTTTGCCGACCTCGATAGTAGGTTGCTCGCTTCGTCTGGCTTTCTCGGATTCTTCTTTGGCTTTTTTCGCGGCAGCAAGAACAAGGTCCTTACCAATGATCCCTTCAATAGTTTTATCGGGATCGGACACCTGGACTGGACCGGATCCAGTCGAGGGTTTGACTATTTTTTCTTCCTCTTTTTCAACCGGCTTTTCTTTCTCTGTCGTCTGGTTATTTAAAAAGAGCATTGTTTTTTTCGAACTTCCCTCTGTTTTAAGCGACTTTTTTTCCTTTCTTTTTTCTTTCCGAGATTTTTTCGCAGCTTTTTTCGGAAGCGTTTCCGCCCTCTTTTCTTTTAAGGACTCATCGCCTTTTCCGAGTTCGGCAATTTCTTCAGCACTAAGTTTAACGGTCTTCTTGGGTGTTAATTGATCTTTATCGTCGCTTGCCTTTGGCTTTTGAACCGTCTTTTTTACCGGCTTGGGTTCAATATCAAAATTAACTTCGATAGACTTGCTCTTCCCATAACCTGGTTCAATTTCGATCGAGGGACGCGCGTCAAAATTTGCGGCTTCGATATCAATGGATCCCATCATCAATGTTTTTCGCGGCGTGTTTTTGGCTTTTAAAGAATTTTTAGCCTCCTCAACTTTTTCGACAAGTGGAGCAAGTTCAGGGATGCTACTACGATCGAAACTTTCCATATCGATGGTTTGAAATAATTCATCCTCACGCGAATCGCTATTTCTCTCTAATTTTGGGGCGAGTTCTAGAGGAGTGGTTTCGAGCAAATTCGAAAGAACGGCAATGATCGTACCCGGAGTTTGAAAGCGCTGGTCCTTCTTTTTGGCCAGCATCATGTCGATGATATTACTTAAATCCGGATGAACCTTTACCGACGGGGTGGCTATCTGGATTGGAATGGGCTTTTCAAGACGATGACGATTTAAGGTTTCTTCGGGCGTCGGCGCTTTAAGCGGGCGAAAGCCGGTCACCATTTCGTAAAGTAGTATACCAAGTGCGTAGACGGTGGAGCGTACATCACCGTCGCTAAAACTGGTCGCCAATTCCGGCGCGAGGTAGTCAACATATCCTACAAAAGCGGACTCATCTTGCTTTAGCGTCTCCAAAGGAGAATCGATATCCATCAACGAATCGTAGGCCCATTCGGCGACTTGAACTTTTCCCTCACGCAAGTCGCTAATGTAGATCGCACCAGAATGGATTGCGCGGAAAAGAATGCCATGCTCGTGCAGCCATTCTAGAACGCGAGCCGTCGAGGCAATTACTTTTACGGCTAACTCCCAAGGCAAACTCCCATCTTGCTCAAGTAACTCTCGTACACTTGGGCCGGCCGGTTGGGAGTGAATGATGTAAGGGGGCGTGTGATCCAAATTCGCACGAAGGGCAATATTGACCTCGACCGGTAGGGGTGTACCAACGAGAGCTCTGGCCGTCTCCATTCGCTTTTTTGCGCTTGAAATTGGAACGAATTTTTGATTAAAAACCGTAACCCAGGTTGGGACATTTTCACCGACAAGCGTACCGGAGTAGCGTTCGGCCATTTCATCGACGTGAAGTAAGTTGTCTAAGGTCGCAACTTTATCGAGTGTTCCTCCGGCCAACAGGCCTTTCTTTAGAGGAGTAATAGTTTTGAGTTTGGTTCCGTCTTTGGAGCAGAAGGATTC
>JALSKP010000219.1 GCA_026988815.1 Myxococcales bacterium
TTATAGTCCTTTTTCTCCGCCTTTGAGGCGACCACAGGTGTGATCTTCTTCTTTTTCGCATCAATCTTTTTAGGTTGTACGATTTTATTTGGAGTATCTGATATTCCGAGCATTTCACAGCCTGAAAAACTCAGAATTAGACCCAGAATAATGGCGTATTGGGTTTTCATTTTTTCCTCCTTTTACGACCTTTAGCAGCAGGGGCCATTTCAGCGTCAGAACGATCACGGAAGGTTTTCGCTTTTGCAGTAACAACCAGATCACCTGTTCCTTCTAGATTATTGTTTTTACGCTTCATCGAAATATCGCTAACATTTACGATCCGCGTCATCCTTCCAATATAGAAGAAGAAGTCAGCAAGATTGTCATAGGTTCCGGCGAGTTCCATTTCGACAGGAATTTCTACGTAGAAATCCTTCTGCGAATCGGGTTTTCTCTGAAAACGTTTAATTTCCAAACCGGCAGTTTTTGCTTGGTTATGGATACGCTGGAGAAGACTCGGAATCTCGGCATCTTTGGGAAGTTTATCTTGGGCTTCGGTCAAGCGTGAAGATAGGGTTTCCAATTCGGCGAGAACTTTCGCTTTCTTACGTTTGAACTCAGCTAAGGACTGCTTCTCTCTTTGAAGAGCGTCCACGCGTTTTTTGTTTTTATCGATACTATCCAATGTAGGTGAATAGAGAGCGAACCAAAAAACAGCGAGAATACCGAGTACGGCGACGACCAATCCGAGATAACGTTGGCTGCTCGGAACGGCATTAAATTTATCAACTAATTCGTTCACGTTCCCTTCTTCTTAGGAGTATTTTTCTTAGGGGCTTTTTTGGCCGGCTTCTTCTTTATTGGAGGCACAATTACCTTCGCTTCTTCTTGGTAAATAATTTTACCAAAAATGGAAAACTCGACGAAACGACCGCCGTCGTTTCCGTTCTCTTTGGTCTGAACGAAATCCAATTCAACATTCTTAAAATGTTTTGTAGAAATCATTCGACGCAAGAATTCTGCGACATCGTTACTATCAGCCGCACCTCCTTTCATTGTAAAGGAGCCCGATTTTTCTTCCATGGAATCAATCCAGACGCGACGGGTATCCCATTCCACGTCCCAATTCTTCTTAATCTTAGCAAAGCGATCTTCCTCGTTTCGAGGAGGGCTTAAGACGGATTGAAATTCGTCCAACATTTTTACGGGACCGGTACGATCGGATTCAAGACGGTCAAGAACGGCGAGTTTCTTGAGAAACACATTCTTTTTCTTTTCCAATTTCGTCGCATCGGCAACTTCTTTTTTCGCGGCCGCAACATCTTTAGTAAACTGAACAACGTTTTTTGTTGTTCTGTCCAAATCTGCTGAAGCAAAGCCGTAGGTAACCGCGCAAGCGAGTAATACGACGCCCAATAAAGCGGCAAAAACAAAGAGCTGGGTTTTCCCTTCAGAGCGACGACGCGCCTGGCGAATGGGTAGTAGGTTAACTCTGATCATCTTTCGTTTGTCCTCCGCATAGCTAATCCAATTGCAACATTAGCAATCGGCGCCCAGCGACGTATTTGTTCTGGAGAAAAACGTTTCTCATCGTAACTTATGTTACGAAAAGGATTGGATAACTCTGTGCTTACACCACTGGTACGAGAAATAATACGCACCAAAGATGGAATGGCCGACGTGCCACCAGATACAAATATTTTGTCAATCCGATCGCTTGCGGCCGTTGCTGAGTAAAAATCGACCGAGCGTTGAATCTCAGCCGCCATGTCTTCGGCTTTCTCACCAATTATTTTTTCAACTTCGTGAGGAAGAACTTCATCGCTCTGCGTTCCAACACTTCCTCCCATCTTGTACATTTCCGCTTCTTGGTAAGTAATGTTTAACTGACGAGAAATCTCCTCGGTTAAATCACTGCCGCCCATCGAAAGGTCACGTGTAAACATAGTCACACCGTCGCTTACAACATTCATTGTAACGACAGAAGAACCGACATCGAGAAGAACGATGGTCTCTTGTTCAGAGAATCCGTAATTGGCCTCGTGCGCATTTTGAATACAAAATGCATCAACATCCATCACGACCGGTTCAAGCCCCGCGTCACGCGTAACTTGAGTATAATCGTTGATCATCTCCCGTTTTGCAGCGACGAGCATGACATCCATTTGACCTTGAGAGGTTTTGGGTGCCAGCATTTCAAAGCCGATAAAAACGTCTCGAATGTCGAATGGGATGTATTGTTCTGCCTCCCATTGGATCGATTCCTCCAATTCCTCTCGGGTCATGATCGGTAGAGTTATCTTTTTGATAATCACCGTATTGCCTGAGACGGACAGAGCCGCTTCTTTGGTTTTAATCTTATTCCTCCCCAATAACTCCGAAATTGCATCGGTGACGATGCCAGAGTTCATGAGTGCACCATCAACGATGGTTTCGGGGGGTAATGCGATGTGGTCAAAAGTTTGGAGTTGGAGTCCGCGCTTGGTGTCTTTGAGGGTACAAAGCTTAACCGCACTACTACCAATATCCAAACCGACGCAATTTCGTCCTTTGGCCATTCAAGTATCCTTGACTATATAGATTTTACTTAAAAACATGTTGCCACGCGTTTGATTTGTGTCAAGAAAACGAGCCAACTGCTCTTATTTTCCTTTTCATTAGGTACACGTTTTCATGTATTTCACATTTGTCAAAAAAACGTCTCGATTTAAGTAAAGATTTTTTCTATATAGAGCTGCAATTTATCGACAGCCTTGCTTCGGAGCTAGAAAATGGCATTAAAAAAGAAAGAACTCAAAGAATTCAAAAAAATTCTAAACGATGAGAGAAATCAACTCATCAGTAACGCGAACGACACCATCAAAAATGAAATTGAACTTTCAAAGGACGATATGTCTGATGAGGCGGACCTCGCCAGTGCGCTCATCGACCAGGGTTTAAGCCTTCGATTGAGGGGCAGAGAACGAATGCTCATCGAAAAAATCGATGGCGCTTTGGAGCGTATTGAAAACGGCGACTTTGGAATCTGCGTGTCCTGTGAGGATGATATCAATCTCAACCGACTCCGCGCTCGCCCCGTCACCACGATGTGTATTGCTTGTAAAGAAGAGCAAGAGCAGCGTGAAAGACACTATCAGGGATAACCATGAGCTCAGAAAATGATTTAATTCTTGTCTCCACCGATTCGATGGAGACCCTAAGCTCTGTTGAAGCGGATGGACTTGACGTTTTTCTTCCAGAATATACCAAAGGTTGGTCTTTGGTTTTGGACTGTCGCATCCCTCCCTACAACACCCAAGAACTCGAATCTCTCTGCAAATTCGCCAAAGGTGTACGCAAAGATTTTCTCCTCCTGGCTAAAAAATCATAAGATCAGTTTCGAATACTTTTTAAAGTGATCGGATTTTGAGTGTTTGAGGGTCTGAAAAACAAGTGTTTCAGAATTAATGAGGATCGCCCCCGCCTTCTCCATTAGTTTCAGACCGTTTTCGTAATTTTGAATGCTGCGACTCG
>JALSKP010000220.1 GCA_026988815.1 Myxococcales bacterium
GTGGGTTCGCTCGGTGCATTCCCTGGGCCCTTGGATTCAGAATTTAATGCCGGAAAGCTTCAGCTTACTGTGGAAAACTTTGATTGGTCGCGTGGTCCATTCAAAGAATAAATCTCTAAAGATTTCACCAACCCCTCTTTCCCGGCCTTTGGTCGGGTTTGTTTTTTCTTGGTGATATAATTTTGAAACTTCGCACCTTCTGTGCGAAATTTTTTATCAAAAAAAAACGATGATCTGCTTACATTACGACGCGTCTTTGTCTATACCATCCAACCATGAAAGACACCCTAGTTCTCATGTTACTAATCGCGTTCACTTTTTCCTGCGGCGAAGCCGAGTTAGGACTGGACAAATCAGCTGTAAACCAACGTTTTGGTACCTCCGACACTATTCCTGTCATCGAGACGGTCGACTATACCGAGGCCAAATACACCTTCACAGGGAGCGATTCTATCGCGTCTCTTTATCCCCTATTCCCCGACGATTTCGTCTGGTATGGCGTTGATTCAGACAGTCAATATCCCATAAAGAGCCAAGGTGGGGCCTGCGATTCACGTGGAAACGTGGTGAACACCTTGGCCGAACTTCCCAAAACGATTGAGGGAATCGTAACCCTACATCCACGTTATTTTCAAAAGATTAGTTTCTGCGGTCAAGATGAACGCTTCTATGGAAGCTACATCATCGAAGATTCAACGCGGGGCATTCTGGTTCTCAAAGATTCTAGAATCGCCGATTTCACTTACGGTGATAAGGTCAAACTTAGGGTTCGAGGACTCGTTAAATTCTTTGATACCTATGCGGTCATTGTTTCCGACCAAGAAGAGGTCATTGAAAAAGCCAATCCTGTTTACTTTAAGGATATCGGATTTCGAGGCCTTAGCGATGACGATATCGGATCCAACCTTCGCGTAACCGGTCGTGTGGCCGGACTTCCCAATAATCGAAATTTCAACGAATTATGTCTCGTCGACAAAGACGCCGCAGATGATTCAGCATGCGATTTTTCGTGCACCGATAACGATGGATGCTCAGGCTATGTCCTCGTTTCGCTCGATCGAGAAATCGGTCAAAGAGAACCAGACTTTTTTAAACTCGGCGATGTAATGGAAGTTACAGGACCTTCAGTAAACAGCTTCGGCAACAAACTTTTAGTGGCCCGATTGGGTCAGCTTAAAATCATTAAAACAACAGAGAGCAACTAATGCGAATTTTGAAAAATCCCGGTCTTTATTTTTCTGCCTTAGTCGCGATGTCTTTGCCGGGCCTCGCGTTCGCCGAAGACACCACGCAAGTGGAGTGCATGGCAATGCCGACTTGTCCTCTCGGCACCAGTGAAGTGGAAAGTTGTGTAGGAAAAACAGAATGTGAACCTTCCTCGATGTGCGGCAAAACTATTTTTTGCCATGTCCAGGAACAGCCCATCTGTGATGCAATCGCCGCTTGCCAAGTCGGCGAAGTTGCAGTCGATAACTGCACCTCAAAAGAAGAGTGTAAAATGGTAGAGGTCTGTGGGACACACGCCTATTGCCAGTCGTCAATGGCCTACAGTAAAAGCCAGGTCAAAGACCAACCCGCGATGAAGCCTGAAACCAAGCCCGCATCCATGCCCCATCACGGCCACCACGAAAAAATGCACCATGCTGATAAGCAGGTTATGGAAGCGGCCGAAACCCCAAAATTTCAATGGCATGTCTATTTGAATAACGAGATTTATACGGCCAATAACCGTGATTTTCTCGACGTGAATAACGAAACTTTTATCGACACTTTTGATACCGATGACAGGTTTACGATTGGCAAAAGTCAAATTTCACTCGATGTTTCCTACGACGTGACGGACGACATTCGACTCAACGTCGAGCCCACTTATCGTGCGGTTTGGGGCGGAGAGGGATCTGGTATTTTCCTTCGCAAAATGAACGTGGATTGGACCGCTTTTGAAAAAGGTGACATCAAACTTTCTACGAAAATCGGTCCTCAGCCCTTTAAGATTGGCGGCGCCGATAAAGACTTTTTCTTCAGCGATATCGCAACAGGGGCAACCCTAACCGCCGACCTTGGAAAATCTGGTCGACTACGTATTCTGGCCTTCGATATTTCCGCATTATCGGATCCAAGAAAATCATCCTATTCTTCCTTTAAAACCGTCAGCGATAGTCGCGGCGGAGGAACGGCGAAAAATTTTGCCGGCGATACCTTTACTTATCGAACCGGCGCGGTTTACGAACTCACCGAACTTGTGAAAGGGCTCCAAGTTCGTGCCTTTGGATTTTTCGCAGATATCGGAACGGGGCCGGCACCGCATACCGGTTCTGACCGTTCCTTTCACGGATCCCACGCCAACTTTTCAGACAATGATTACAATTGGATCGCTGGCCTTCGCGCGGGTTATCAGTTGAACGGCGATACATTAAAACTTCATATTTTCGGTGAGTACGCAAGATCTGGAGGACTGGATCGCAAGGCCATTCAAATTGGCGTTCGTGATATCACCGCATCTGGAAACGCCTTTGGTCTTGGAATCAAACCTGAACTCGATTTAGGGAAAATCAAACCTCGCGCCAATGTTCGTTTCTTTCTTTCTGAAGGAGCCAGCCATACAAGCGGCGAAGGACTTGCCTTCAATTACGGTTTTGTCGGATTCAACGGCGACCAAATCGGCGGACACACCGTCGGAAAAGGCTCGGGTTGGCGTCCATCTGCGGTGTTAAGCAGTGAAGGTCTCACCTACAATCCAAACGATTTCGATCGCCAGTCGGGAACGATGGTTGTCAACGCAAGTGTTGGCGCAACGATTATGGACAAGGTAAGCATCGACGCAGGTCTTTGGTTCTACCAAGACACAAGTTCAACGGGAATCACCGATTTTAAGAATCTGTCAACGCTCGCCGAAGAGCTTCCCTTTGGGTATTCCGAAGCCGACCTAGAAGGTCAGGAGCGTTTCGGGAAAACCCTCGGTATCGAATTGGATGGTAAACTTGGTTACATTGCCAAAGAAGACCTCTTAGACTTATTTGTCGGCGGCGGTATTTTCTTACCCGGCGATTTTTATAAGATTAAAATTGATAGAACCACAGGCTCGGCTCTCGGCGCAAAAGACCCTGTGTCTTTTTGGGCTGTGAGCGGCGGCGCAACACTGAAGTTTTAATATGAAAAAAACTATAAAAACATTATCCGCGGCTCTGCTTTTTCTCGGCGCACTACCCGCATGTGAGGATCCTGGCGTTCCCGAAATTACACCTTTTTATCGACCTATTTCTGCGAATGGCGAAGGCGCCTCGCAGGGAGATCGTGGAAATCTTCAGATTAGCGAAATCAATTACGCAGGTTCGGTCAGCGACGATAGCGTCTACGATGCCGACGATATTTTTATCGAGTTGTGGAACAAACATCCCCATCCGATCAATATCTCTGGATGGCGGATTACCGTCGATGGCGATTTTAACGCAAGCTACCGCATCCCAAAAGTAGACGCTGCCATACCAATTAA
>JALSKP010000221.1 GCA_026988815.1 Myxococcales bacterium
CAACATCCCAAATTTGCTCAATCAGGGCCTGGGAAATATTGAAGGAATTCCCCAATTAAAAGGTGTTCAAAATCCCGTGGCAAACTACGGCCGAATGGTCGAAGTTGCGATCGGAAAAGATACCGCAACCGGGCATTGGGAGTTTGTGGGCTGTGTTCCCGACGAGCCCTTTAAGACCTTTATGGAAAGCGGTTTTCCGGACGATATTTTGGACGAATTCATTGAAAAAACAGGCTGCGGTGGGGTTCTGGGAAACCTCGCGGTTAGCGGTACGGTCATCATCAAGGAGCTTGGCGAAGAGCACATGCGTACAAAAAAACCGATCGTCTACACCTCCGCAGATCCGGTTTTTCAAATCGCCGCACATGAATCCGTGATTCCTATCGAGACCCTTTATGAGTGGTGTAAAATTGCCTACGATATTGTCATTCCTCGTGGTTTATCTCGAGTGATAGCCCGTCCTTTTATCGGTGACTTCCCAGACTTCAAACGCACGTATAATCGCCACGATTTTACCTTTCCCCCACCCAAAGAAACCGTTTTAGACCGACTCGCCGACGCTGGCGTACGCGTCACCGGGATTGGAAAAATACCCAGTATATATGCCAATCGCGGTATTAGCGATGATATTCACACGGGAGGAAACGATGATGGCGTGCAAAAAACGCTTGACTGTATCGCCGATCGTAATGGACTCATTTTTACGAATCTCGTCGATTTTGATTCTCTCTATGGCCATCGCCGTAATCCGATTGGGTATGGAAAGGCAATCGAACGTTTTGATAGTCAATTGCCGAGCATAGTGGAGGCACTCGATGATGGGGATTTGCTCATCATCAGCGCAGACCACGGCAACGACCCCACCTATCGCGGAACCGACCATACGCGTGAATATGTACCTCTGTTGACGATGGTAAAAGGCGGACCACAGGGACAGAATTTAGGAACACGGAGTACCTTTGCCGACATCGGAGCGACGATCGGCGAGTTTTTTGATGTGGAATGGAAGATCGGCAGCAGCTTCTTAGATTCGATTTCATCGGAATAAAACCCCGCTATTTGTTCTTCTACTCATTATGAATCCAGACCATCCACCGGAAAAAAACGATTCTGAGGATCTTGAAAAGGGTCGTCGTCGAAATCGGGAGTTTATCGCGTTATTGCTCACTAAATTGCGAACCCGTATACGTGCGAGAGAATCGATAGAATTTGGACTGTGGATTCTGGTTCTCATGAGTACTTTAACGCTCATTGTGTTGGTTCTGGCCCTCGTTTTTCCAAGCTCCAGACCTGCGATTCTATATCGAGGATTTTGGATTCTGGGCGGCGTGTCGTTATCGACGATTCTCATTGCTTTGGTCGCATTTTTTACGACAAAGCCCTCACTGTATACCATCGCCGGTCGACTACAGAATGCCTACGCGGATTTTCGAAGCGATATTATTGCCGCGTTAGAATTTTCTGAACCGGACGAGACTTTCGAATTTCATAGTGAAATTCTGGCTAGCGAACACATCGAGCGTTGCGCCAAAAAATTGCATCAAAAAGAGGCCGAGGGTGTACTCTATACCTTGATCCCTCAACGTCCTTTAGGTGCTCCCTTTCTGGGCCTAATCGCCGCCTTGGCGGTTATTTCTACGCTCTATTTTTTAAATGTCGATACGATCAATAAAGCCATCGATTCACTCTTTCAGGAAGTGAGTAAACAGAGCGCTCCACAAAAAGCAAAGCGACCCTTGATCGGTGATATCATGATTGAATTCACCTTTCCAAAATACGCAAAAAAACAACGTGAAGTAAGTCATTCGACCGGAAATATTCGTACCCTTAGCGGAACAGAGGTCCTCTTCAAGACCTATCCTCTCATCGCCGCTAAAGATTTTGAAATCGTATTTGTGGCCGATTCCGAAGATGTCGAACAGGAGACCTTTCCCCTATTGAGACTCAAAGATAGAACCCTTGAGGCGAAATTTATTGTAACTAAGAAGGGCACCTACGAGGTTCGAGCGATAAATGAAAAAGGTGTTTTGGTCGATCCTTTGATACGAAAAATCGAGGTTCAAAAAGATTTACCGCCTGCCCTTTCTATCACCTCTCATCAAGGCTCTTTTGAGGTTTCGCCCAAAGATCAGATCGAGTTTTCTTTTGAAGTTAGCGACGACTTCGGCGTGGAGAATATTAACGGAGTTACCTATTTCGTCGGCGAAGATAAGAAAGAAAACCGTATTCCCTATGAATCACAAGAGTTGGCTCAAGTGCCCCTATCCTTATCGGGGCGTTTCACACTTGACCTAGCGACGCTGAAACTCAAACCCAAAGATAGAATCGTGTTTCGCATGGAGGCCAACGACAATAACGCGTTGACCGGTCCTGGACGCGGATTGAGTGCTGAAATTGTGTTGACCCTAACAAGTCCACAGAACAAACATTTACGTTTGATCGCCGAACAACAAAAAATTCGCGATGCACTTATCGACCATCTTGGTGATGTATTGGCCAATCCAATTGGTAGGCGAGTTTACAGATTGAAAGGAAACCGTCAGTCCATCAAAGGGGTTGAAGAGGGGATTCTCAAAACGTCCTTAACACGATTTTCATCCTTGATGGGAAATGAAAATGCGCTTCTAGAGAGAATGAACTTTCTCATAGCGGAGTTAGAAAGCGATCCTTTGCTGCTCAAACGAGATTTTCAAACCTTCAAAGGTATCACCACACGTATTTCTAACTCGCATCAAATTTCGTCGCAATTAACGAAAACCCTCAACGAGAATTTCGATCCTAAAAAAATGAGTCGTCTTGCCCGTATGGCGGCAAAACATGAACACCTTCTCGAAAAAAGTTTGCTCTCTTTGGAAGACCTTCTTCGTCAGCAAAAAATCGATGCAATTTCGGACACCCAAGCTGAGATTCGAGAGATTCGAGACCGTCTTAAAGAGCTTTTGGAAAAATATAAAAAAAGTAAAGCTCCCGATCTAAAAGCGGCGATTTTTCGTGAGATTGCACGATTAAGACAACGGATGAGCGAGCTTCTCCAAAGAATGCAAAACCAAGTTCAGAACCTCCCTCGCGATCATATCAATATGGACGCGCTGGAAGAGCAAGAGCTCGTGAAAAAATCGAAAGATTTGGCCACCGGCGTAGAAAAGATTGAAGACCTTCTTAAAAAGAACGATATCGACGGGGCAATTGCAGCCTTGGAGGAGTTGACAAAAAGCTTGAACGAATTAAATGCTCAGCTTGATTCTGAAATGGGTGAGCAGCAAGGGTCCGGCGTTTCAGAGCTTGATAGTGAACTCAATGCGTTGATGGACAAGGTCAATGACTTGGAGCTCGCGCAAAAAAGTATCGAAAAGGAGACGCGAGATCTTGAGCTCAAAAATGAGGCGTCTAAAGAAAAGGAAATTGAAAAATTGCTGAGCGACCGTTTGGAAGAAATAATAAAGCTGCTCAAACTTCAAGTAAGCGAGGGACGTCTTCTTCCAAAT
>JALSKP010000222.1 GCA_026988815.1 Myxococcales bacterium
CCGAGGGTGTGAAAATCGGGAGGGAAGAAAATACTCTTTGTAGCATGCACCCACGCACAAGGCTCACCTATGGTTTGCGCACTGAGAATAAGATCGCCAGCAAAACTTATAGCGCAGGTCATCGGACCCGAAGGCATTTCAATCACCTCCCCTACAAGAGATGAAAATTTCCAACTCAGATCTCCATAATGCTCTTTTTCAAGATCGCTTCCTCTCTTTATTAAAGATTGTAAAGATAACGCCATAACTGAATAAACGTACAGTATATGTAAATTTTCACAAGTTCTAATTTAAAACCGTGTCTGATTAAAGACGATCGGAAACTCCATCGAAAACGGATTGGTTTGTCGGAACGTCCCACTTTGGTTACCCACAGATCGCTTATAAATAAGAGTAATCCGGGTATACCCAAGGGCAGGCTTCGCACACCACAGAGGGTTACCCCTACAGATCAAATTCAATCTCCGACTGTCTTTAATCAGACACTTCAAAACCTAGAAACAGATCTGCAATCCACAAGGAAGATCGTGGAAAGTTGGCAAGGTTAAGATTTTTTTGATTGTTTGCACGTGAAACAAGAATGAAATTTAGTAATGTTGCTTACTTAATATTCATCGTCATAATATCATGCATTTCTTCGCCATGCTCCAAGGTCACCGACTTCGTAAAGACCTTTTCATTGGGTTTTCCCCAATTTGTATAAATTGTTGCATACACTTTTGTTCGCACAGAGGTGCGATCTCGATCCGAAGCGAAATATTTTGCGCGAATTTTATAGTTACCCGGTGGGGCTTTTTCGTTCACATAGAGTTCGGGTCCATATCCTTCCACCACGTCGCGAGACAATAATCCATTAGAGGCTGTTTTGGAATGGCTAAAATAACATTCCTCACCGTTTGGTTCGGTGACATGCAAATCGATATCGGTGTTATTCGTATTCCAGGAAATCCCAACCATGATATCTGCTTTTTGCGTATCCATACCTTTCATTAGGGCCGCCCGACGCGTCTTTACGTAAAATGCATGTCGATAGTCCTTTTTCTTTTCAAGCATTGTGAGCATATGAATGTAGTCCAAGATTGCAATACGACGAAATTCCCCAAAACGCGAAGACCAATTGGCGTTCACAGAAATTTCATAATAGAGGAGCGCAAGATCGACATTTCCCGATTTTTCTAGCGCTTTGGCTATCGCCAAATAGGAGGGCGGCTCGTTGGGGCGAGATTCTATGACGCGACGAAAAAGGAAATACGCTTGGTCGTATAGTCCCCACTCCATGGCAGAATAGCCAACGTCGCGTGTTAGGTTTGCATCGCCGGGATTCTTTTCTACCAAAGAACTAAGCACCTTGAGGGCGTCATGGGGGCCATATTTTTTCTTTCTACGCACTGCTTCTTTCACGATAATATCGTAGTCGAGTTTATTATCTTTGAGCGCTCTGACGAAGTCGGGAGAGTGTTCTTTTTTTCCTTTTGAGAGGATTTCTAAGGGTTTCTGATGAACGCGAAAACTTTCTTCTGGTGTTTTTTCTACGACCCGTTTGAGGGCCGCCGGGGGATTAAAAGAAAATCCATCCTGATTCTGAAGTTTTTTCATCCAATTCGAAAATTTACGTTTTGCGCTTCCTAGGTCTTTTTCTATATCAGCTAGAATCTTATGAATCATTGATGAAACAGTCGTCGACTCTACGATAATCGCATCGTTCTCAGGATTAATACCAAAACGCTTATAATCACGCGCGCCCTCCAACATTAACAAGGAACATGTTTTTCCCGGCACAATGAAATGGCGCGCGTAAGCAATCGACTCTTTTTCCGTAAAATCGCCGAACTCTTCCAAGCTTTGTGTTGCGCTCTGGCCATAAGCACGCTTGGCCAAACTCGAATGAAAAAGTCTTTTGATCGGGACTTTCATTGTCGCCCGTTTCTCGTTCTGAGAGATCTGCACTGTCAAGACGCTTGAATCCCCGATCTTTCCTCTACCGGAGATGCGCAATCGCTGTCCTTTGTAGAGGTAACTTGGACGGCCTTGGATGAGAAGGTCCGTCCCTCCGCTAAGGTTCACGCTATCAATTTTCCAAGGCCGAACTCGGAAGGCTCGACTCGCATCCTTAATCTCAGCCTCCCCCGTCACCGAAAAAATCGCTCCACCGCTAACGCGCGTGAAGTGCGCAAGATTACGCGTACTCGTCCCCGACATTCCTGTATTGTAGGCAAACAAACGATCATTTTTGTTGATGTTATTGGCCATCAAATTGGAATCGTTTTCTCCCCAGGTATCCGATCCGTCGCTGAGTAAGAAAATATTATCTGCGCTCTTCTTAGCCCACGGTGTAGTTGCAATCGTTACTAATGCCTGATTCACATCGCTGGCGCCCTCCAGCGCAAGGGTGTTCGCGTAGCTTAAAAATGCATCTATATTTTCCGGCGAATTTACGACTTTCGTCTGCTTCCACCAAGAAGAATCAATACTAAAAAGGAGAACGTTAAAGAACTTAATTTCATCGTTATTGTTTCTTAAAATAGCTTCCGCAAGTTTCAACCAAATATTGAACTTATCAGGTTGTGAACTAAGCGAGGTATCGAGGGCGATGATAGCCGTGTCCGACGATGTATTTTGCGCGGACGCGGGCAAGTCAGATTCAAAACTCGCGGTAAAATAGGGATCATCTCCCCGTCCCTGCAAAAGTGTATTTTCTAACAGATTATAACGCACTTTAATTTCGTCATCAGATGGAGCAAGAATTCGAAATCTGCGTCGCCCGTAGCTTTCTTTAGATACAATTGAGGCCGGCAAAATGCTGAGATTATCGGCTTGGGCGATATCGAAATCCAGAAGAAGGGGACCGTCAAATTTGGGGACCTGAAAAGCAAACTCCCAATCCGAACCAATGGGCGTCAAGTCAACGTCGTAGCCAATAACAATCCGATTGAGCGAATGGGCATTTAAAGGGTAAACGCGAAAGTTGAAAACATCGGAACCCGCCCATTCACCGAGCGCCGGGTCTACACCTCTTTGAACCGTTTGTGTGTAGGCAAAAGCGGCTTTTTCTTTGGGAACCACACGCGCAATTTTCGGCGAGGTCCAGCTTCCGGATCTCATTTCTTCGATCTTTGCGGGAGAAAGATCCATCATACCTTGCTTGATAAAAGGCAATTCATGGGTGTCCTTTTTGATGTAACGAGATTCTCCAAATGCAAAATAATAGGGGGATGCGCCCTGTGGAAGACGCATCTTAAAGGTCCCTTCAAGCAATTGGTCTTTTTCGTTATCAAAAAAAGCATCAACTAAAACGCGAGCGCGAAAACCGTCAATTTTGACGGAAATGTGCGCACCGTCGATACTAAGTTGTTCTTTCTCGCCGACGAAAATCGTCGGCAGATTTAGGGCTTTGTTTGAGCGCTTCCATGTTTTCGCGCCTGTTTTTGATTTAGGCTGGGTCTTTTGCACGCGTGCCCGAGTA
>JALSKP010000223.1 GCA_026988815.1 Myxococcales bacterium
GCGAGAGAATTTAAAGCAAGGACTATTTATAAATAGTTGGGATTAGGCGGTTTGGAATTGAGATAGGAAATGAAACATCCCGGATTCTTGCATCACGAAATCCTCATTTTTCTCGTCGTTTTCGTTCAAATGTTTGAGAACAGTGGCGGCGAGTTCTTCGCTAAAAAGCTCCAAACTATCTTGCGTTTGAACGCGTTCTTGGACCTCCTTAAACGACAGCGGTTGGGTGTTGGTATTTTTCGGAAAATGTGTGCTTTGAAAATGTTGGGATGCGATGGTCATGATGGTTTCCTTTTCTTTTTGTGAGATGTTAGACTCTGAAGTTTCCAATGAAGGCTTTGAGCGTGTCGTGGTTGGCTTGCTGCAAATTCGTCATCATCGTCCAGAATCTGTTTTCTTTCTGAACCTCGTTCTGAAGGTTGGTGTAAGCGTTGGTTTGCGCTGGACCTTCGAGTTCATTGATTTCTTTTTCAAAGCGCGTTGGGTCCGTGCGTTGCAGATTTAGCCAGTATTTACCATCTTTTGCCGAGCTGCTTGAACTTCTCGATGAACTTGAAGAGGAGGAACTTGAATCTTTGTCCGATGTTCCTAGATTCTTAGAACCCACCTCTTCATCTACGAGATTTCCCAACCGCTCCGCAACGGTATCCGAAACGTTATCAACTTCGGCCATATTCTGAAAGAATGATTCATCGCCGAACACATGTCTCTGTATATCCTCCCCAAGATCTTTAGCGTCCTCAACCATATCTTCTAGATTATCGAGTTCCGTCAGTTTTGACTTAACCTCCCGAAGTGTATCCCAATCACCGTTAGCGCGCGCTTTTTCAAGATCGCGATTCAAGTCGGCTCTTAGTGTATCGATTTCGTTTTCTTGGTCATTTAAACGGTCGTATCGTTGGCTTTTTGTAAAGGCTACATGGCTCATTGTTTTTCTCCGTATTTGGCTTCATGCCGGTTTGTACTATCCTTTTCGGCCCTTCGTAAATTCGTTGCTTAATTTCTCAATTAAAATAGATAAAAAAAAAGATGGAATAGCTCCATCTATTAAATCAATATTACCGCTTCTAGACTCGGAAATTCCCAATAAAACTCTTCAAGGTATCGTGATTGGCTTGTTGTAAATTCGTCATCATTGTCCAGAAGCGGTTTTCTTTTTGTACTTCGTTTTGAAGGTTTGTATAAGCGTTAGTTTGCGCTGGACCCTCAAGATCGTTGATTTCTTTCTCGAATCGGGCTGGATCATTTCTTTGTAATTCCAACCAGTACTTCCCATCACTATTTGACTTTTTTGCGCGAATTGGCCCCTTATTTTCACTCTTAACGCCTCTCGATGCATCGCTTCCCGGATCGGTAAGGCTTACACCGTCTCCAGCAAGATAGGCATCAAAATCGTCCGACATTTCATCGATAAATCCGAGCCTGGCTTCATATTCCGTGTCAGAAAGTTCAAATCCTTTGTCCTTGTCATAGGAAACATCGCGTCCGGTAGCGTTTGCATTAACGAGTTTGAAATCCCACTCAACGAGCTCTTGGAGTTGTTCTTTTAATTCTTGAATCTTCTCTGGATCGCCCCCTTCATCCATCAGTTTCTTAAGTTCGCCCTGAAGCTCCTTTCTTTTACCCATGAGCTCAATTCTTTGCTCGGCAATTCTACTGGCTCGGCGACTATTTCCAAATGATACACGACTCATGATTTTTTCCTTTTTATAAATGTGTTTTTCGACGAAGATTTCTTAAATCCGTGCCTTTGTTTTTATCTGTATTCTATACTGAAAACGATGTTGCTGGTTGAGAGCTTTCGAATTGGAAAGACTCAATAAAAGGCTGGGCGAAATCGGCGACGCCTGGGTCGTCGAGTTGATTTCCTTCTTCGGGGTCGTCTGTGACACCGTCGATGGCAGCACCTATCCCCATACTAACGGCCGCACCGGCGGGTCCTGGCAGATAAATCTGACATGCAACGTGAACGGCTACTTTACAAATATCTCCAATCGTACTCAATAAGCTCATTTTTTCTCCTTTGAAATATGAATCAAACTTACGAGACCTTTTTCGGTTCGCTTTAAGATTTGTTGCTAAATTTTATTTATTTTACAGACGATTCAAAGATCATCGGAATCAGGGCCGATGAAATTGCCCCCAATTTCTACGCCAATTTGATTTACGGTGAGGTAGATAAGGGGAACATTTCCGCCAGCTAAAAAGGCATGGTCGCTTCCTGCGACATGTTCGATGAGGTCTCCCGGACCATAGACGCTTCCATCCTCATCGTGAAGATTTCCTTGAAGGATATACATTTTCTCCTTCCCAATATGTTTATGGTTGGGAAATCCTGCGCCTTTTTCGATTTTGACGAATCCAACAATCGCATTGCTGACCTTCGGGCCGCCTTCGATATCAAAGAGCTGCATGGTTGGCATGACCGATTGGCGCCATGGTGTGGGTGCGTCGATGGAAGACAGCCAGTCTTTGGCTTTTTTAAATTCCACATCCATCAAATCTGCAATGTCGGCGGTGAATCTGGAAAAGCGCGCATAGGGGGTTGCCTTAGATAGCAACGCCTGCTCGGACAAAGAAAGAGGGACCCTTGGTAGAATCGTTATAAGGCGGTCAAACTCGGCGCGGCACGAGGCACAACTTTGTAGATGTTCCTCAATCCGAGGGTCCTCGATATCGCCGAGAAGCCAATCATGCAGATTGTCAACGACGTGGTTCATTCGTCACCTCCCAACTGATGGTAGAGAACTTCTCGAGCGCGACGCAGACGGGACTTCACCGTGCCTTGTTTAATCCCCAAACTCAACGCGATATTGTTTGTCGTTTCGCCATCAAAATAGGCGAGCATCGTGACGACTCGCAAGTCCTCATCCAGTGTTGAAATGGCATCCCTTAACAGACTTCTTTGAACAACAAAGGTCCCTGGAGGAGTAGGAACGCGGGGACGGGCGACTTCACTATTTTTTTCCAACAATGCACGTCGTCGTAGCTCTTTTCGATACACATCGATCGCTCTTGATCGGGTTCTCACCGCTAACCAGGTCAGGACACTCCCTTTCTTGGGATCGTAATCGAAGGCCTTCGCCCAAACTTCTAGAAATATCTCTTGAATGAGATCTTCTTTGGCTTCAACGGAAATTTTAAAACGTGAAACAATGCCGCTCAACGTCTTTGCGTGCCTTTGGTATAGTGTTCCTAAGCTGTCTCTATCTCCCCCTGAGACAGCGATAATGAGTTCTAAATCGGTTTTTTCAGGGTTCAACAAAAATCCATTTGATCTTAGGCTTCCGACGGTATCGGGAAAACGATAATCAAACAAGGGGATGTAGGAAAGGCATGTCATGTAGTCCCGTACGCGTGAGCGAGACTTTGGAACCGAAAAATAAAATAAATAAATATATGATCCGTTTTTTTTCTCCTGCGTACAGGACTTTGGTTACTCCATTTCGGCACCTT
>JALSKP010000224.1 GCA_026988815.1 Myxococcales bacterium
GCCCAAGACGCGCCTCTTCTAGAAGAGACAGAAAGTAAAGACGCATACAATATCAATACAAAGGGACATTCGCCCGATGATGATGCACCCAATCAAGTTCAAACGCGTGTTTCTTTAGAACAAAGTAAACTTAACTACGATGAATTGTCCGACAAACTCGATAAAATACCGGGACTGAGTACCCAACAAAGTGGATTTGGACAGGCTATTTATGCAGCCATTCGTGGCGGAAATCCGCGACAGAATAGGGTTCTATGGCAGGGCCTTAAACTTTCACTTCCTTTTGGACCAGGTTTTGATTTTTCGTCTTTGGATAGCGCGGGCTTTGACGAAATTCTTGTTCTCAAGTCTGGCTCTTCGGCGACCAAGGGAAGCGGCGCGTTAACCGGTGCCATAGAACTTCGATCGGGACCGATGAAAGGGAATCGAATTTATGAACGCTCCTATGCTTTGGGAAGTTTTGGAACGGTAAAGCGCGGATTCAAATTCGGTCTTAAAGAGGGTGATAATTTTGCGACGCTGACGGTTGGAACACGCCATAGTACTGGCGATTTTTCTTTTATCGACCAACAAGGAACCCCACACTTGCGTATTGGAAATGATTCGGGACGCGTACAAGTAGGGACGACCATTGGGCGTCGGCTTTCCCAAAAATGGCAAAATCGATTTTCGGTTCTCTGGTCCGACCTGGAGCGAGGAGCACCTGGTCCATCGGAATTTCAACGCTTTTTTTCCAAGGCCAGAAACGCAATCAACCAAGTTCATTTGGTCAACGAATTGGTGGGCCAAGACCTAACAAGTCCTTTTTTCGATGATGCCCAAGTAAAGTTTCTGGTCGGCATTTCTGGGTCAGATTTTTCTTATAACAATCCAGAGGCCTTTCTAGGTGCCTTGAACTTCAATTCTCAAAGTACCCACCGACGGGTAAGTAGTGAGGCAAGTGTACGCGTTTTTTCGGAAGGTTTCACATCCACGACGCGGCTTGGGGTTGGCTTTGATCGTTATCAAACCCGAACCCAAAGTAAGGGAGAAGAGGAAAAAGGTGACCATCAAAGAAGTGAATTATCAATAAAATCTGCGTTGGAATGGTACTGGACTCAGTACCTTGTTGGGTTTGGAAATGTGGCTTTGGACGGCATCGATAGCACCCTTCTGACGAGCGTGAATCTGGGTCTCTCTTTAGCTCTCAATGACGAAATTTCGCTTCGTTTAAATGGCGCGAAGTCTTCGCGTGCGCCAGATTTAGACGAGCTTTTTTTGACCTCCGAAAGTGTGCGCGGAAATCCAAATCTGGGCAATGAATCAGCGTGGACGGCTGATTTTTCCTTAAATATAGACATGGGAGCGCTCCGATTTGAATCCACTTTCTTCACCTCGATGATTGAAAATACGATTCTCTTTCTTCCCGTTTCCTCCTTTCTCATTGAAGCGAATAATATTTCCAATTTCCAAAGTTTTGGCAGCGAAAATACGTTCGCACTTTCGTTTAGACACCTCGATGTCAGCCTTTGGTATACGCTCACGATTGCAGATCCAGCGGGCTTTCAAGCGCCCCATCAAGCACGGCATAAAGGCGGGATTTCGGTCGAATTGAAAACAAAGATCGGGGCCTATGCAATTCATTCGGGGAGGATGTTTTTGAACGCCAGAGCGCGCTCGGAGGTTAATCTTGATTTATTTGGAAGTATTCGAAATCCCGCATCTCTCCAACTTAATGGGGGCTTGGCCCTGCGGATCGATTCTTTTACGGGTGCCGAAATTCATATTTCTCTGGGTGTTAAAAATATTTTAGACGACCAGAAACAGAGTGATTTTCTTCAACGGCCACTGCCCGGACGACAGGTCTACGGCGTGCTTCAATTTAATCGATAAGCCAGCAATTGAAAATCGTATAAAAGTAAAACCAACTACTAAACTTAAAACAGGTCACCTTGAACTTCAACCCGTTCTAAGGCTAAAGGTGACTCAAAGCTAACGTTATTCATTCGAGGATTGACGGGATAGCTGGTCATTTTTTGACTGCCGTAGGGGCCGCAGAGATCTAATAACGTGTTTTGATCGTAGGGTGCTTTAAGCCAGGTATCATAATCCTTAGGTTCTAAAATAACGGGCATTCTATCATGAAGGGGAGAAATAAAATCATTGGCGGAGGTGGTAAGAATGGAACAGGAAAGAATCTTCTCCCCTTCGGCACTCGTCCAATGAGCATAGATTCCCGCGAAAGCAAAAAGGGTATCTTCACGGAGGCCATACAAGTAGGGTTGCTTCAAGGGGCCATTTTTCTTCCACTCGAAAAATCCCGAGGCGGGGATCAAACAACGGCGTTCTTTAAAAGAGGTTTTAAAAGCTGGCTTTTCGAAAACACTTTCTGAACGCGCATTAATCGTTGCACTTTGGATCGTTTTATCTTTGGACCACGAAGGAATTAGTCCCCACGTTGCGCTAAGCATTTTTCTTTTCTCCTCGCCGATGACAATAAGTACGTCATCGGTGGGAGCAATATTGAATTTTTTTTGGGGGCTTGGAATTTCAAAAAGTTGAAATAAATCGCGAAGTTGGTCCTCCGACGAGCTAAGGGTAAAGCGACCGCACATATGGTATCTCTTCAATTGATCAAATAAACAGAACAAAGGCTTCCAATAAAAACATTCGATTTTAGAGCAATGATCACCTATTACAGGATCTCGACGCAGCTATCCAGGAGCAGCAGATGTCGCAATACGTACCTAAATCCGAAAAATCTCTTTTTCATGCATTGGATTTCCAGCGCAAAACGCCTGAGCAAATGCAGGCCATTTCTCTGGAACTATTCGAACGTATGAATCAACGCCGTTCGGTGCGTCAATTCAGTACCGAGCCCATCCCCTTGGATGTTGTTCGAGCGGCAATTGCGACGGCCAATACGGCACCATCGGGGGCCAATAAGCAACCTTGGACTTATGTCATGATCATCAACCCGAATCTGAAGAAAAGGCTTCGAGAGGCCGCCGAATTCGAGGAACGCCGATTTTACAAAGAAAGAGCATCGGACGAGTGGCTTACCGATTTATTGCGATTTGGTACCGATTGGCAAAAACCGATGCTGGAGGACGCCCCCGTCCTTATCGCCGTCTTTGCCCAAACCCAAGGCGAACAGGGTCAGAAGCACTATTACGTAAAGGAATCTGTGGGATTATCGGTTGGGTTACTTTTGGGAGCCCTTCACTTGTCTGGACTTGCAACCCTAACCCATACACCCAGCCCCATGGCATTTTTGAACGATATTTTGGAGCGGCCAGCCAACGAGCGCCCCTACCTGCTTATTCCGGTTGGCTACCCTATTGAGGATTGCTTAGTACCAACGATTGTGCGTAAATCAGAGTCTCAATATTTGATAGAAAAATAGCATTTATCAAAAAATATTGGTTTTTTTGAGAAAAAAAATTGCCT